>DAOWDI010000063.1 GCA_030639105.1 Gammaproteobacteria bacterium
GACTGAATCCCTCGGCCACACCCGCGACGACCAGGGCAATGAGCATGATGGCGCTACGCTCGGGGTAGGCTCGCAGCAGGGCGACCAGGGTCCGCATAACGATCAGTCCTTAGAAGAGCTAAGGGGGTCGAATGATCGCCCCATGGCGTACGTGTTCGAGGCGCAATGCCACCCCATCATCGGCGGCGGTCTCATAGGTGTGACCCTTGCCCTTCTCCGCGCACCGCTGAATCGTAAATGCGAAACATGTGCCGTGACGTTTGTTCAACCCGAACGTCCGGGAAACGACCCATCAGCGCCCCGAGACGATCGATACGTTGCTGCAGTTCGGCGGCCGTGACGGGTGGAAACCGGTGGTCGTGATAACGAATGTCGTTGCGATGTCCCGGGCGCCGCATGTTGATCCGCTTTTTCGCGGTGCGGACCTGGTTGCGGAGCCAGCCCGATATCCAGCCGCCGATAGGCGGCGCCAGCGGCTGGATGCGATCGTAGTTCGCATCGACCAGCACCTGGACCATGCGCTCGGCCGCGAGCGGCCCGCTTAGACTTGCGATATTTCTCGCTAGCAGCGCCTGCTGCTCGGGTGTCTGCGCACCATCGAGCTTGCCGGCTAGGATCTGTCCCAGCAGATCGATAACGCTATCGACATCGCGTGCTGCATAACCCATTTTCCGGGGTAGCGGAACCTCAAATTCCGGGTCAACGAGTGGTCGGTAGTTGACCTGCGGCAAACCGATAATGGCGGCTTCGATCAACGTCGTACAGCCGTTCGCCACTAGCGCCTGGGCAGCAAGTAGCCAGGGCACGACACTGCCCTCGTTGATCACGTGCAGATTAGCATGCGCAGCGGCCACGGCCTGCCACGGCGCGTGATTTTCCACGGGATGCGGACGCAACACGATGTTCCGTCGGGGAAAGGCCCGGCACAGGGCTGGCAGCATTTCCTTGAAATGCTCGAACAGTTTGAGTCTCATGCGGCCAAGACCGACATAGTAAGCGTTGCTGGCGTCGGGTCCCCGGCCTTCACCCATGGCCTGCGTCTCGCTCAGCTGCGAGAAGTAATGGTTGACCTGTCCGAAATTGGTGTTGATGAGCACAAATTCTCCGTACCGTGCCCTGATCCGCTCGGCATCTTCGGCATAAAAGCCACGTAACTCAGGCCGCAGGAGATCGATACGAGGATTACCGATCACGTGTATCGGTGCGCCGGGGTATCCAGGATAGCCGCGCAAGGCATCGGCATTGTCTTCGCCCCAAACGATCAAGTGGGAAACTTCACGTAGCGCCTCGGGTGACAATCTTCGGCGATAGTACTCGGAGCCCGGGAAACGCACGAGACCCTCTTCGCCCCAGGCAACGACTTCGTGGCCCAGGGCACGCAAGATACGAAACATACGGTTGCTGAGTTTGCGCATGCTTTTGGCCAGATAGACACCTCTCGGTACGGATGCCACTTTGTAATGCACGAAGGCGCGCGACCCGAGAATAATCGGGAAGCCCCGTTCCGCGGCCACACAAGAGATCAGCAGCTTGGCATCAAGTTCGCGAACCTGGTTTTCAACCGGGATGATCAAGGTCGAGGTCGAGGTCGTCATCTTTATGCCGTAGCCCTTTGCAGCAGGAATTCCGCCCATTCGAGATCGAGCGGTTCGTCGATATTGGCCACCGGTCGTTCAGTGAGTAGTGCAAGGGTGTCATCACCGACAATTGTGCCCCGGTCCACCAGGCTCGCTCGCGTGACGGCGTAAGCGAGTCCGTTCCGGTGATAATACGCACCGACCATCTGGCGCGAAGTATACGTCAGACCGTCGGCCAGATACGGGGCCAAATAACCGCGGTCGTCAATACGAAGCATCAATTCGGGTGTGAGGTGGGCCGGGCTCCGGCTGACGGTGACTACCGAACTGCACGCTCGGTCCGTGAGCAGGCGAACGGCTTGCTCAACATCATCGGGTGTCCGCAGGGGGCTTGTCGGCTGCAGCAACACCGACTGGAGGAAGCGCAGCCCGTACGCCTGTTCGCTGGCAATCCAGGCATGGCGCCAGGTGTCAACCGCCGTGGCGTGATCGCCGCTGAGTTCCGCGGGGCGCATGAAGGGTACGTCGAGGCCATGGCGGCGCCCTTCCTCGGCGATCTTCTCGTCATCCGTCGACACCACGGCGTGATCGAGCCAATCCAGCTTGGCAACGACACCCGCAACATGCTCGATTAAGGACCGGCCCGCGAGCCGGGCGAGATTCTTGCGTGGGATCCCCTTACTTCCCCCCCGGGCCGGGATCACGGCCAGTACTTTGTTGTTTTTCCAGTTGATGCTGCTCACTCCTCATCGCTTACGCCACGATCCGAAATATGTGATCCCGGAGTCGCTCGACTCACAGTGGTTTCTCGCCACCCAGGAGTTTTTTGGAACCGGTCTACACGCTCCCGCATCTCCTCGAGTATCAGTCCCGGGTAACGGCGGCGCGCAAAGGAGGTGACAGGATCAACCGCCTCAAGCCGGGATCCGATCGCGGTGGGGAACCCGCGCACATGGTTCTCGACCGGGATGATCGAGGGAACCTACCGGACGCTTGCCGGCGTGTGTTGTTTCGTGTGCACTGTATTTTTTTGTCGATTCGTTAAAGGCAAGCAGAAACGGCCTCGATGCGAATGTTATAGAACAACACCACGCCAATGGCGCGATTCATTTATCAGGCGCGGCCTGATTAATTACGAATTATTTAGCGAGACAGTAGTGGAAATCACGTTAAAATGAAAGGGATACGATTCAATCCCACTATTGATCAACACATTATGCGGCACCATCGTGGAATGCGGATATATTACTGTTGAATTCGTCAAGGCCACCGGTAAGTGAGATTTGAACCTCATTTCGGCGGTCCCGATCGACCTCGTGGATACCTCAGAGATCTATTGGCCGAGCACGTCGCGGCCGTACCGCGTGGTGGTGAAATAGATTGGGTTACCTATTATTTTCGTGATCGCCAGCTGGCCGAGGAGTTATTGCGCGCGCACCGAAGAGGGGTACACGTACGGCTGACAATCGAGAGAATTCCACGTACGGAGCATGCAAATCATCGGGTGTTAGCCATGCTTTCTGGGCCGGGCGGCCTCGGCGAGGGGTTCCGCGCGGTCGCTCACGCGCCACCGCCCGGATTTGCATCGAGGCCGCACCTGCACGAAAAGATCTACTGTTTCTCGGCACCGGAACCAGTGGGGTTGGTCGGATCGTTTAATCCTTCCGGGGATGATCCCGAGGAAGAGCCTGAAATAATAGACGAAATATTGGATCAGGACCGGGGGCACAATATGCTTGTCGCCATACACGATCGACATCTCGTCGCTGGCTTGGTCAGGCATGCGCGCAGAATACATGCGGGAAATCACGGGATCCTTGAGCGCTTCGACTGGACCATGAACCGGACCCTGCATAGTGCCGAGACGACCATCCACTTTTGGCCTCGTATCGGTCCGAATCCGGTCTCAAGGCTTTTGGCTCGTTTCGGTAGTGGATGTAAGGCGCATTTCGTGGCGTCCCACATTAAAGGATCCCGTGCAACATCGGATTTCGTCGGTCTGGCGCGGCGCGGCGCAAGCGTCGAGATTTTGGCAGAGAGTACGCGCCGGCGCGTACCCGCGTTTATCGAAAAGCGGCTGGTCGATGCGGGGGTCAAATTGGTGCGTTTCCCTCATCGCGCAAACATACCCATGCACAACAAGTTTGGACTGCTAGAGGACCACACGGCGCGCTGGGTAGTGTTCGGCAGCTATAATTGGACTTCGCGCGCGCGCTGGCTCAATCACGAAATCAGCATCGTCAGTAGTGACCGAGACCTGTTTGATGCGTTCGCTCAACGCTGGGAAGCCATCTTGGAGATGGCTTCGGATAAGGAGTCATGAAGGCTAATATGAAACCCTCAATACCGCCCGCCACCACCCTGATAATGGTTGGTGATTGCAAGACGGAACTTTGGGGAGTTGGCCTGCGGGAACGTTTGCGCCGCTCATTTTCCACCGCGGGTATCACAGCCGTCGTTGACGCTGAAAAAACTATCCCAGAAAGCGGCAACATCATAATAGTGCGATCAGACTATGTTCTTGACCAACGTTTGGTCGAC
>DAOWDI010000228.1 GCA_030639105.1 Gammaproteobacteria bacterium
GACGGCGATCGTCTGGCCTTGCGGGTCGGCACTGGAGCGGATCGGATTTGTCGAGGGGACGATTAGCACCGAGGCATCATGGCGATACTCGCGCGACATCGAAAACGCTGTTTCGCCATGCACATTACGTGCGTTGATTCTGGTTGTTACGATGTCGCCGGCGCCATTGGACAGCCATCGCAGGATCTCGTTGTCATCGCGCCCGACCAGGACTTCGAGGCGTAAACCGTGACTGTCAGCAAAGCGTCGCGCAAGTCCCAATTCGAACCCTGCCGGCCGGCCGTGCTTGAGAAAGTAATTGCTCCCATCCAGTCGTGTGATTACCCGCACTACGCCTTGTTGTTTGATGTCGGCAAACGTCCTCTCCGACGGGTCCGGGTTGTAGTAGGCGGCATGAAAGCGCCTGATAAATTCATTAAGGGCATCGACCAACAGATGATTATCCCGACGTGCGAACCAGGTCACGGGCTCGAGCCCCGTCAGGTCGAACAGATATTTTAGCCGCGGGAAATCGGCGATCGGTTCGTCGCCGGCCTCGATGGCAAATAAGCCAGCATCGTAGATGCCGTCGCTGACCATCCGCAGCGTCTCTTCACGGCTGAAGCCGTCCGGGAGAACCTCGAGGCGGAGGTCTTTGACGACGCCGCGGAGCCGATCGAGGTATGACCAGAGCGGTGAGGATATCGTAACCGCGAGGCTCATACCGGCGAGTTCCAGAGGATTCTCCAACGTTTCCCCGACGCGGCCAACGACCCGAAAACGCCGCAGCGCGATCGACTCCGAAGCGCGCAGGCGCGCATCATGGCGATGGTCGATCGGGATTGCGCCGATACTGAGGTCACCATCGCCGTCGAGCAACTTCTGTAGCACTTCGGCCGAGCGAAATGCATCGACCCATTCGATTTCAAGGTTGACGGAGTCGGCAAAGTCGCGAAGCATCTTGGTCTCTAGTGAGACTTCGCGATGTGCATTACCGGGTGCGGTATCGTTGAACTTAATGACCCGGAGAAAGCGCCGGTGGGGCGCCTCGAGCATCGCCTGTGCGAGTTCGCGCATGGCCGCTTTCTCGATCGGTTCGGCGGCAAATGCAAACGACGAGCAGATCAGGGCGCATAGCAATGCGCTCACCACGCAGCGCAGCCACTCACGACCTACCCAACAAGGATTGCAGCCCATCCGTCAATCACCAGCGCCAGCGTTATTAGCGTTAAACACCCGCCTAAACGGGGAACTGCAGACCCTACTACGGGGTTATTGATCGCCACCTTCAGGTGGTCTGTTACTCAGCAGTTCAGGACATCGAACATATCGCAAACGGGCGATGACGTACACCCTCGCCGGATCCGCTGTCCCAGTCATTCTGGGTATCAGTATACAGCTCTTTTTGTCTAATGCTGCAGTGCAGCAAACTGATTTGCTATTGTTAACCTTTCCGGCGTACCGACATCCAACCACTGGCCCTGATACAGCTCGGCACTCACGCGGCCGGATCTGGCGGCCACTTGCAGCAAAGGCGCGAGGGCAAACCTGGGCGGATGGGGCGTTCGGAACAGGCTAGGCCGATAGGCGCCAATACCGGCAAAAGTCGCCATCTCCCCGCCGCCATGGATGATTTCACCGTTTCTGAGTGAGAAATCACCGTTGGGGTTATGCGGCGGGTTCGGCACAAGGACGAGGTGCGCGTCGCCCGCTGGCGCACTCAGCATGGAGAAATCGAAGTCGGTCCAGATATCGCTGTTAACGACAACAAATGGCCCGTTCCCGAGCAGTTTCAGTGCCGCCGCGATACCGCCGCCAGTTTCCAGGGCATCGGGTGGTTCCTGCGAGTATTCGATCTTGACGCCGAATGCTCGTCCACTGCCGAGGTGCGCCCGGATTTGTTCACCGCGATAGGCGATATTGATCACGAGTTCATTGAGGCCAGCATCCCGTAATCGTTCGATGTGGTGAATGATCATCGGCTTTCCTGCGATACTAATAAGTGGTTTAGGGACGTGCTCGGTGAGATGCCTCATCCGTTCGCCGCGCCCGGCCGCCATAATCATCGCGCGCATAGGAACCTCATAAGACCTCCAACCCTCGGGCGCTGAATTATAACGCTGCCCCGGCGCCGCCGGGGCAGGCTTTGTATATGGTTGGACGATTCTGGCATATTGGAGTCTATTTCCTGGTCCGAAGAATATGATCGAATCTTATCTCGCCATCATCATCGGCCTCGGCTTACTGACATTCGGCGCCGACCGTTTTGTCGAGGGTGCCGCTGCGACCGCCAACAACTGCGGGATACCACCGCTGTTGGTCGGGCTTACGATCGTGGGCTTTGCGACGTCCGCTCCCGAGATGCTCGTCGCGAGCGTTGCGTCCCTCAACGGAAACCCGTCGATCGCGGTTGGCAACGCCATCGGCTCGAATATCGCCAACATTGGACTCGTGATCGGGGTTACGGCCGTGATATTGCCCTTAGAAGTGCATTCGCGCGTGTTATTGCGCGAATTCCCGATCATGTTCGCGTGTATGTTGCTCGCGCTGACGCTGTGCTGGGACGGTGAACTCACCTTCGACGATGGCTTAGTGCTCTTTTTCGGTCTGGTCATATTGATAGCCGCAACCACCTGGCTCGGGATGAGCGGTAAGACGCGCGATCCCTTGAGCGAGGAAATGGAGCACCATCTGGCCGGAGGGATGTCTACGGTGCGCGCGCTCATCTGGCTCGGTATCGGCTTCGGGATGCTGCTTTTGGGATCAAATGCATTGGTCGATGGCGCGGTAGCGGTAGCGACATACTTTGGTGTCAGCGATCTGGTGATCGGCCTAACGATCGTTGCTATTGGCACCAGCCTGCCCGAGTTGGCGGCTTCCGTCGCCAGCGCCTTGAAGGGAGAGCCCGATATTGCGCTCGGTAACGTGATAGGGTCCAATATGTTCAATATTCTGGGCGTGATGGCACTACCGGCATTGTTGCATCCAAGCGCACTGGAGCCAGGAGTGATGTCGCGCGATTTCCCGGTAATGGTTGGTCTGAGTATCCTGCTGTTCGCGGCGGCTTCGGGATGGCGCCGCGACGGACGCATCAGCCGACTCGAAGGAATCGGGTTTTTGTTGGCGTTTGGTACCTACCAATGGTTGTTGTATGTCACGAGCTAAACGTTCGATCGCCTTCCCATAGGGCCATATGCATATACCTGAAGCCAACGTCTTAGGCCCTGATCCAGGCCGCCTGCTTACCCTCGGTCGTGCGGTGCTTGAAATCGAGTCTCGTGCAATCAACGACCTCATTGACCGGGTTGATGCGTCGTTCGCTCGGGCCGCGGACTATATGCTGGGCTGCCGCGGACGCATCGTCGTCCTTGGAATGGGGAAATCGGGGCATATCGGCGGTAAGATTGCGGCGACCTTGGCAAGTACCGGCTCGCCGGCATTTTTCGTCCACCCGGGTGAGGCGAGCCACGGCGATATGGGCATGATTACCACTGACGATGTGGTGCTGGCATTATCCAATTCCGGTGAAACGCGCGAACTGGTTGTTTTGATCCCGCTGCTTCGACGCCTGGGTATTCCGCTGGTAACGATGACGGGGAACCCGGACTCGATTCTTGCCAAACAGGCAACCGTTCACATCAATGTCGCGGTCACCGAAGAGGCGTGTCCGCTCGGCCTGGCGCCTACCTCGAGTACGACCGCCGCACTTGCGATGGGTGATGCGCTGGCGATTTCGATGCTGCAGGCACGCGGATTTACCGAGGAAGATTTCGCGCTCGCACACCCGGGTGGCACCCTGGGCAGACGGCTGTTGCTCAAGATCAGCGACCTTATTCATACCGGCATGGAGATGCCTACGGTAGGACCCGCTTGTGCCATCAGTGAAGCACTGGTGGAGATGACCAGCAAGGGCCTGGGTATGACGGCGGTCATCGATTCTGAAGGTGGGGTTCTCGGTATATTCACCGATGGCGATCTGCGCAGGGTTATCGACCAGAAATTCGATATCACCGCCACGCCGATCGGTTCGGTCATGACGCCAGACTGTACGATGGTCGCCGCCGACTTACTTGCTGCCGAAGCACTTCGGATCATGCAGGACCGGAAGATCAATGCGCTGCTGGTGGTCGACGACAAAAAGCATCTGGCCGGCGTGCTGAACATGCATGATCTGCTCAGATCGCGTGTATTATAGAAATGGAGCATAGCGCACGCATTTTGACCCTTGCATCAAGGGTCAAGCTTGCAATATTTGACGTCGACGGCGTGCTGACTGACGGTCGTTTGATGCTTGGCCCCAAGGGTCAGGAATTCAAGAATTTCCACGTGCGCGATGGCCACGGTCTGGTCATGCTCCGCGACAGCGGGATCTTGCTTGCAATCATTACCGGGCGTGAGTCGCCGGTGGTTGCCGAGAGGATGGCTGAACTCGGAATTGATTATGTTTTTCAGGGTCAACACGACAAATCGTACACATTGGATTTGCTGGTGGCCAAATTCAAGATCGATCCCACGGACGTTTGCTACGTCGGTGACGATCTACCGGATATTCCGGTAATGATGCGCGTTGGGCTGCCAATTGCCGTCGCCGATGCTCACTGGAAGTTGCACGATTACGCCGTATGCGTGACAACCGCAAGCGGAGGAGCCGGCGCTGTTCGAGAGGTGTGCGAACTGATTTTAACGGCGCAGGATAAACTCGATGCTCAGTTCGCGCATTTTGAGTCCCGCCCACGGCATAGAGCGGACGATGACTAGCTCCTGGGCGACAGCCTTTTTATTCGTAGCACTCGGCGCTCTCACCTTTTGGGTATGGCAGCAGCTTGATGAAGATGGTGGTGATATGTTGCCCGCGAGTGTGCACGAACCGGATTACTACATCGAGGACATGGTGCGAAATACCTTGGATGAGACCGGCACGCTCAAGAACGTGCTCTATGCGGACCTGGTGACGCACTACCCGGATGATGATTCGACGGAACTGTCCAGGCCGCACATGGAGATCTACAATGCCAACTCCCAACCGTGGTACGTCGTTGCCGAGACCGGCTGGATAAGTTCGGGCAGCGAGGTGGTCTTGCTACACGGCGAAGTAGAAATCTGGAGACAGGACGAAGCTGGCCGCCGGGAATTCGAAGTCCTTACCTCGGAATTGCGGGTGCTGCCGCAAGAACAGTATGCGGAAACGGACGATCCGGCTACGATTACGAGTAAAACGACGGTTACGAAGACAATTGGAATGCGCGCCAACCTCGCCCATGATCGGTTGGAGTTGCTGCAACAGGTAAGAAGCCGCCATGAAGTTAATCCTCAGAGTTAATATTTTACTGATCAGCATCGTCTTGGCGGCAGACCTAGCCGCGTTGGCGACCGATTCCCAGCAGCCTATCGAGATCCAGGCCGACTTTGCCGAACTCGATGATCAGGAGGGAAAAACCATCTATGTCGGTAATGTCATCGTGATTCAGGGATCAATCAAAATGACCGGCGACAAACTCAAAGTTAACTTTTCCGAAGACCGCGACCTTCGAGAGGTGTATATGGAAGGGCGGCCGGCATATTTCAAACAGACGCCTGACAATGGCGAAGATGTCGAAGGCGAAGCCTTATTGATTGAATACCACGCGCAAAAAAGTCTGTTGCTTCTCATTCAAAAGGCGCGGCTCACACAGGGGAAACGTCTCTTTGAGGGCGATCGCATAAACTATGATACCGAGAAGAGTATCATCACGGCCCGTGCGGCGCCAAACGCGCCCGGAACAACAGGCCGGCCAATGAAACGCGGTCGCGTACGCGTGATTATCCCGCCGAAGGAGTCGAAATCTTAAGGGATCTTTAAGATTAATTCTGGGACTGTCGGATTGTCGTCTACATTTGTTCCGCTCAAAGTGCGGATCGTGGGTAATAGCGGGACTATCGGCAAGACCGGCTTTGCTCCGATGGGCAGATTCAGGCGCAGTCATTATATAGATTAATCAGAGGTTCCTGGATGAGAACTTCGGAGAACTACGTTGAGCGTCCTCGCGGTTAGACATCTATCCAAGACCTACAAATCACGGCAGGTTGTCCAAGACGTCAGCTTGACCGTC
>DAOWDI010000152.1 GCA_030639105.1 Gammaproteobacteria bacterium
CGACTCCATAGAACAGATCACTGCCGGGACCGATCGGGTTCCTGCGTACAGCGTCATCAACCAACGGATTTACTACCGTTACGACAACAGCAGGAACATGCAGGTCCCCGTTATCGGCGATCCGGCTCCGCTGTTCGGCGCCAGCCTATCCGAAGACGAGGCTAAAGCGCTGGTCAGCAAGGGCAAGCTCACCACTCAGGCAAAAAATTGTATGAACTGCCATACGCTACTGGGCAACGGCGCTTACTATGCTCCCGACCTGACGAAGGCCTGGCTGGACCCCGCCTGGGGTACCGAGGCCGTACGCGAACAGTTCATGATGCGCTTCTTACAGGATCCGACGACCAATGCCCGTGGTTACGGTACCAGGCGCAAGATGCCGCATCAGGACATAACAGCACAAGAGGCGCGTGGGATCATCGCCTTCCTCAAATGGATGTCCGCCATCGACACCAACGGGTTTCCCCGTAATTTCACCCCAATTTCCCAGGAGGGCGACCGATGAACGTCGGCACTCAGGATCCTTCGCACCTGACCGGCGGCCAGAAACTTGCTGTCAAGTACTACACGGTAGCCGTCGTACTTTTCACCGCACAGATCCTCTTCGGTCTGCTGGCAGGCCTGCAATACCTGGTCCCGGAATTCGGCTACAACGTGCTGGATTTCAACGTGAACCGAATGGTTCATATCAATGCCATGGTGCTGTGGATGCTCTACGGCTTCATTGGGGCCATCTACTGGCTGGTCGAAGAAGAAGCGGGAACCGAACTCGTGGGCTTGAAGCTGGGCAACCTGGCCTTCTGGGTGCTAACCGCCGCCATTACCGTGGTCGTGCTGGTCTATGTGTTTGTGCAGACCGGCCCCGGAGAGATGTCAACCATCTGGTTGATCAACGAAGGGCGAGAGTATATCGAGGCGCCGAGATGGGCCGATATCGGCATTGTCGTCTGCCTCCTGGTGTTCTTCTGGAACATTGCCGCAACCTTCATGAAGGGTAAATGGAGCGGCATCTCCGGTGTTCTCGTTTTGGACCTGGTCGCCCTCACCGGGTTGTACCTTGCCGGCATGTTTTACACGCCCAATATCTCGGTGGATCAATACTGGTGGTGGTGGGTCATTCACTTGTGGGTCGAAGCGACCTGGGAGGTGATGATTGGCTGCATCATGGCCTGGGCTCTCATAAAGACCTTGGGCGTGCGCCGCGAGATTGTCACTACGTGGCTCTATATCGAAGTTACCCTCATGTTCGGCTCGGGGATCCTGGGCCTGGGCCACCATTACTTCTGGATCGGTACACCGGAATACTGGCTCGCGGTCGGCGGAGCCTTCTCGGTATTGGAGCCGATCCCACTGGTAGCGATGGTGGTCCATGCGCTCTACGACTCCGGAGTTCATCGATTCAAGAACTCCAATCACCCGGCCATGGCATGGTTGATTGTTCATACCTTCGGTAACTTTTTCGGTGCCGGAGTCTGGGGTTTCATGCAAACATTACCTCAGATCAACGTGTACACGCACGGGACCCAATGGAGTTCTTCCCATGGCCATCTGGCATTCTTCGGCGCCTATGCCACCATCAATATCGCCATGTTCTATCTCGCTCTACAGAAATGGCGAGGTAATGTTTACATGTCCGCGGGCCTAGCGGACAATGGCAGGAAATGGAAATGGGCGCTGGGACTGCTTAGTGCAGGGACCCTGGGCATGACCATGGCCTTGCTGGTTAGCGGTTACGAGCAGTCGTTCGTCGAGCGCGCCCTGGGCGGGTCCACCTGGGCCGCCTATTTCGAAGCACAGCGCACCCACTGGTTCATGCAGGGCATGTTCTGGCGCCAGGTATGGGGCGTCATAACCGCAATCGGTTTGGCCATCCTGATCTGGGATATGCTCACCATCGGACGGAAGGAAACGCGTTCGATGGTTTTACCGGCAAACCATGTCGAAGCCACGGCTTAAGTCCATAGCTCCCGTGAAGGTCGGCTTGACCAATATTGGAGGTGCAAGAGTGAGAATTCGTATTTGTGTGGTTGCGCTAGCGATTGCTTTTACCAATGTGGCCGTCACCCATGCCGGCGATCCAAAAGCAGCCACGAGCAAGGCGCAAAAGCTTTGTGCGGGTTGTCACGGACCGGATGGCATCAGTATCAATCCGATCTGGCCGAATCTCGCCGGGCAGAAGGCGCAGTATTTCATAAAAGCGATGAAGGATTATCGGGATGGCACCAGACAGGACCCGAACATGGTGCCCCTTGCGCAAGCGCTAACTGATGAGGAAATCGAGGATCTCGCTGCTTATTACGCACGGTTGCCGGCCGGTGGCTATTAAGGGTCAACTACAAGCTCGTAATGTGCGGAAACTCAGCCGTAAGGGTTATTCATAAAGTAGCACGTGCGAGTGAGCGGCGATCCGCTGGCGGACAAAATCACCGAAGAGATCCTTGCGCCAACCCTCATAAAACCGGATCCCTGAGCGCCCGCACACGGCCATCTCTACGTCCCGGCGCGTGGCAATCAACGCCGCCGAAACTTCACTATCCATCGCGCATTTGCGCAATGCATTCAGCATATCACCGACCAGCGATTTCCCGGCGTCGGTTAAACGCGGCAACTGTGCCGCATCGGGCAGGAAGGACTCTGTATCGGCACCGCTTATCGTTGCCAAGAGTTCCTCGCCGTAGCGCCGGACCAGACCCGGCGCAAGCCCATCGACACCAAGCAGTTCCGAACTTGAACTCGGCGCCGTCCGCGCCAGGGCAATCAGCCGATCGTCTTTCAACACCCAGCCGCGCGGCAGATCACGGGCCCTCGCTGTACGTTCGCGCCATGCCGCGAGCGCCCGGACGGTACCTAGCTGCCCACGATCGAGTTTAGCGACACCCTTTACCCGGCGCCAGGCGATACTTGGCTCATTTTCATAGCGCCGCGGATCACATAACCCCGAACATTCTTCTTCCAGCCAGGATTCGCGCCCTTTGCGCCGGAGTTCTTCCACAAGACGGCACTTTATTTCCTTGAGATAGCGCACATCCGCCGCCGCGTACGCCAATTGACTGTTCGTCAGGGGCCGTTGCGCCCAGTTCGTCCTTGTGGAAGTCTTATCAAGATCGATAGAGAAAAATTCGCCAACCAGCCCACCATAGGCAATCTGGTCGGGGCGCCCGAGCAAAGCCGCTGCAATTTGCGTATCGAACAACGGCGTCGGGATGCGCCCCGTTTCATTGAAGAAGATTTCGAGATCCTGACGCGCCGCATGGATCACCTTTTCCCGCGCCGGGTCGTGCAAGGCACCAAACAGTAGCGACGGATCTTCAAGCGCAAGCGGGTCGATACACCAGACCGAATCGCTGAGCGCAACCTGGATCAAGCATAATTTCGGAAAGTATGTTCGTTCCCGCATAAATTCCGTATCGATCGCGATGGCCTTTTCACCATCAAGCGCTTGCAAGAATTCATCGAGCATCGCGCTACTATCGACGTAATGTGTTCGACCCGATTCATTCATGGCGAAAATCACTTTGGCGGATAGCGGTCGATCGATGGTGGGCGCACCAGCCGGCATGCCCCTTGAGATGTCTTACCCTTCATCATATGAAAACCCCACTAAGTCCATGTAAACAATTGGTTCCGTGACAATTATCCGACCGTGTCGCTAAGCACCACAGGCGCAAATGAGCTAAACTTCCGGGCTGTGGCGATTGTCGTAATCATTGTAGGCGACCCGATATGATATCAAAGCGATTGGAACGGCATATGCGGCCTGTCTTTGCGGTTTTTATCGTGGCGGCGGCCCTTTGCGGCGCTCACGCGAACGCTATTGCTCCGATCATTTCGAAGGACGAATTGGCGCCGCGCGCCGAGCACAAACGGGCAACTCGGCTCATCACCCACTTTATCGCCAATTACCATTACAAAAAACCACCGCTCGACGATGAATTATCCGAGAAGATTCTGGATCGTTACATCGAGATGATCGATCCGACAAAAAGTTATTTGCTACGCGCGGATATCGACGAATTCGCCGTTCACGCACAAATGCTGGATGACTATTTGCGCCAATCCAATCTTCGCCCAATGTACGATATGTATTTACGCTATCGCGAAAGAGTCGAAGCTCGGATCGTAGTAGCCATCGCCATGCTCGATCACCCATTCGACTTCAATCGTGATGAAATATTCATGTTCGATCGTAAGGATGCCGAGTGGGCGGTGGACGATAAGGAGCTGGATGAGCTGTGGCGTAAGCGGGTGAAAAATGACATCTTGTCACTCCGGATCGCGGGTAAGGATCCAGATGAAATCAAGAATACGCTGCTAAAACGCTACGAAGGCATCAGCCGCCGCACGGGCCAGGTGAATAGCGAAGACGTGTATCAGATATATATCAATGCATTCACGATGTCGATCGATCCCCATACGGCATATTTCTCCCCCCGTACCTCAGAGAACTTCAAGATCCGAATGAGCTTGTCGCTCGAAGGTATCGGTGCGGTTCTACAGACAGAAAATGAACATACCCTGGTACGCGAAATCGTACCCGGCGGGCCAGCCGACAAAGGTGGGAAGCTGCATGCCGACGACCGAATTATCGGCATCGGCCAGGGTGAAGATGGAGAAATCATCGACGTAGTCGGATGGCGGTTGGATAACGTCGTCGATCTCATTAGAGGCAAGAAAGGCACCATCGTCAAGCTGGGAATTCTACCCAAGAAATCCGGACTTGACGGCCCCGGTAAAGTGATCAGCATCGAACGCAACACGATTAAACTCGAAGAACAGGCAGCAAAAAGTTCGACGCTCGATACCGGCAATGGCCCGAACGCGCTGCGTATCGGGGTAATCGACGTACCCACTTTTTATATGGATTTTGAAGCCCGCACCCGCGGAGACGAAGATTACCGCAGCACCACACGTGACGTACGTCAGTTGATTGCGGAACTCGACCAGGAAGCAATCGACGCACTGATCATCGACCTACGCGGGAATGGCGGCGGGTCCTTAAGTGAAGCGACCGATCTGACCGGGCTCTTTATCGACACCGGGCCCGTGGTTCAAGTACGAAATTCTCAGGGACGCGTGCAGCTGGAACGTGATAGGGATCGGGGCGTAGCTTACAGCGGGCCGCTGGCGGTGTTGGTCGATCGTAACAGCGCGTCGGCCTCAGAGATATTTGCCGGTGCTATCCAAGACTATCGTCGGGGCATCATTCTCGGCGAACCGACCTTCGGCAAAGGAACGGTACAGAACCTTGTGGATCTCAACCGTTTTGACGACACCATGAACGGAAAACTCGGGCAACTCAAAGCCACGATAGCACAGTTCTTCCGCGTCGCCGGTGGCAGCACACAGCATAAGGGCGTCATCCCCGATATCACCTTTGTGACCGCCTTACGTTCAAACGATCATGGCGAACGCGCACTCAGAAACGCATTGCCGTGGGACCATATCGCCGCCGCCAGGTTTACACCGGTGGGTAACAAGTATGGAGGCGTCGAAATGCTGCGCCGGCTACACGAATCCAGAGTGGCTGAGGACCCGGCCTTTCAGGCTATTCTGGCACAAGAGGCCGCGATAGAAGTTGCGCGCGAACGACAGGAAGTCTCACTCCTGTTCGAGTCCCGTAAAGCCGAGTACGAGAAAAATAAACGTGAACAGCGCGAACGTGAAAATCAGATCCGAATCGCGCACGGACTCGAACCGCTCGCCGAAGACACGGATCTTTTGGAAGACAACGGCGATACGGCCGAAAAAGACGATGACGAGGATTTCGATGTCGTGCTGGATGAAGCAAGCCTGATTGTCGCCGATATGGTTCGGAGCTTGACACCGGGCAACCGCCTCGTCGATGCCGATCTCAAAGAACCAATGCTGTCGGCGACGAAAAGCCGCACCAAGGCACTCGTAGACTAAAGTGCATGGCGACCGGGTTCGTATTTGATCCCAAATTTCTCGAACATGATACGGGTCCGGGACATCCCGAAAGGCCGGAGCGTGCCAGCGCGATCATATCGCACTTGGAACAACTCCCATGGATGAAGGATCTACGCAGGTTTTCGCCGCGCCCGGCCGATCTTTGCTGGATCAGATCGATTCATTCAGGGGCTTATGTGCGTCGCGCCAAAGCGGCATGTAAGAGCGGACTACCTTATCTCGACTCCATGGACGTCGCGATTTCACCCCAATCATACGACGTTGCACTGCTTGGCGCGGGCGCACCGCTGGTTCTCGCGGATGCCGTGATAGGCGGCGAGATCCGCAATGGCTTCGCCCTGGTGCGTCCCCCCGGGCACCACGCTGAGAACGATGGAGCGCTGGGCTTCTGCCTGTTTAACAATATTGCGGTCCTCGCCCGATATCTGCAGCAACAGTATGGATTGGACAAGATCGCAATCGTCGACTGGGACGTCCATCACGGCAACGGTACTCAACATACTTTCGAGGCGGACCCGAGCGTGATGTATGTCAGTACGCACCAATACCCCTTCTACCCGGGCACCGGCGCGGCCTCGGAGCGGGGTGAAGGAAGGGGAAAGGGGAGCGTGGTGAATTGTCCGATGCCCGCGGGCGCCAGCGATTTCGCCTATGAGCGCGCCTTCACCGAACGGATCGTGCCGGCACTGGAGGCGTTCGCCCCGGAGGTCGTACTCATCAGTGCGGGCTTTGACGCTCATCGCGACGATCCCCTCGCTGAAATTGAGTTGTCGAGCAGTGCATTTGCATGGATGAGCCGGGAATTGATTGCTATCGCCGACAGATACGCGGGCGGCAGGATCATTTCCGTGCTGGAAGGCGGCTACAACCTCTCGCGCATCGGGGAGTGCGTCGCCGCCCATCTCGATGAACTGCGACGCGCCGGCGAACCGGCGGTCACTGCGGCCTAGCCGCCGCCCGGCGATGCCACACGCGGTATACCTCTATTTACACTCGGCATTCGGATTGGCTAGCTTTTGTGCGATCGCGTGGATTTTCAGCAGTGACCGCACCGGGGTCCGATGGCGCACTGCGTTTGTGGGGATCGCGGTCCAGATCGTGCTGGCCTGACTGCTGAACCGAATGCAAATACTACAAAGAGCTTTTTTCGACCATTTCTACGCTTTTCTTGCGCTACAGAACGCGACGGAGAGTGGCAGCACTTTCGTCTTCGGATTTC
>DAOWDI010000044.1 GCA_030639105.1 Gammaproteobacteria bacterium
GGCGTGCCTACCCCCGGCGTTGAAATCCGCATCGACGAGGCGGTCGAGTTGAAACTCAGCGTGTATCGTAAGTTAACCGTTCAAGCGGCCGGACAGCTCCCCACCGGTTTCAATCCCGCATCGTTGTATAACTCGCGCTCTCACCCGCGTGGTCTGCAACTTGCCATCATCGCCGCAACCGACGCCATCCGCTCCATCGGGATCGACTGGAATGTCATAGCGCAGCGTGTTAAACCGGACGAGGTCTGCGTCTACGCAGCAAGTGCGATGGGTCAGTTGGATACCTATGGTACCGGTGGTATGACGCAGGCGCGGTTGCACGGTAACCGCGTAAGTTCCAAGCAACTACCGCTCGGATTCAACCAAATGCCTGCCGATTTCGTGAACGCTTATGTCCTCGGTAACATCGGCGCAACCGGCGGCGTCGTCGGCGCGTGCGCCACGTTCCTGTATAACCTTCGCATCGCCGTCGATGACATTCGGTCCGGACGCCGCCGGGTCGCGGTCGTCGGTAATGCGGAAGCGCCGTTATTGCCGGAAGTGATTGAAGGTTATGCGGCGATGAGCGCACTGGCGACTGATAAAAACCTGTGCCATCTGGACCATTCGACCACACCCGATTATCGCCGTGCCAGCCGGCCGTTCGGTGAAAACTGCGGCTTTGTGTTAGCGGAATCCGGCCAGTACATCGTACTCTTCGACGACGAGTTGGCCCTGGAAATGGGTGCTCAGATCCATGGGGCCGTCACCAACGTGTTCGTCAACGCCGACGGCTTCAAGAAATCTATTTCGGCCCCGGGGCCGGGGAATTATATAACGCTCGCCAAAGCCGTCGCCGCGACACGCGCGATCCTTGGGGACGAGGCGGTGCGTCAACGCAGCTTCATCCAGGCGCATGGATCGAGCACCCCGCGGAACCGAACGACCGAATCGCGCATCTTTGATCAGGTCGCGCGCGCCTTCAACATCACCGAATGGCCGGTAACCGCGGTAAAGGCCTTCCTCGGACATTCGCTGGCGCCGGCGAGTGCCGACCAGATGGTCAACTCGCTCGGGGTGTTCCACGATGAAATTTTGCCGGGCATAAAAACGTTGGATACGCTTGCTGAAGATATCTACGACGACAGACTTACGATCCCTATCCACGACCTCGATCTCCACGGACGTGCAGACATCGCGTTCTTGAACTCTAAAGGCTTCGGCGGCAACAATGCCACGGCCCCCGTGCTCTCCATGCGGGTCGCGGTATCGATGCTTGAAAAGCGCTACGGCCATGCCCGTCTAAGCGAATACCGCACCAAACTACAAAGCACGATCGAGGCCGCCAATGCGTACGACGAAGCCTGCATGCGCGGCCCGATGCAGCCGATCTACCGTTTCGGCGAGGCGATGATCAAAGAAGAAGAGATCGAAATAGACAACAACCGGATCCGCCTGCCTGGATATAAACAATCCATTGACCTGCACCTCCCGAACCATTACGACGATATGGTATAGAAACGGCCTCAATGAGGCACAAAGCGAGAAATTAACGGCTAACTAGAGCGAGATCGCACCATATCGTCACCAATTCCGCTAGTATCCTGCGGCAGGGTTCAACTCACGCCATGAGGAACATTAACCGCCTGACCGGGTCGAACTTCGAGCGGCGGCCGATACCGCTGTAACGGCGATAGAGACTGACTCAGCAAATGCGCGTAATACACATCAGAGATCTCCTTTACGGGCTCGCTCTACTGCTTGGGGGCGCCCCCCCGTTGGCATACGCCAACAGTGGCAGCCCACGGGCCACATCACCAGATGTTGATGTTGCGCCGTTTGTGCGGAGTATCGCGGAAGTCGAACGCAAGCACGGTGCCGTGGATCACCGACTGTCGGAATATTTTCTGGGTTTGGGACTCGCCCACCGAGCCAATGGCAATCCCAACGACGCCGCCTCCGCATTCCAACAAGCCCTGCACATCAACCGCATCAATAAGGGACTGCATCACCTGGTGCATGTGCCAATCGTCGACCTCTTAATCGGATCCTATACAGCGTTGGGCAATGGGAAGGCGCTGGAGCAGCAGCATCGTTACCGCTACTGGATCCATCGCCGCGAACGCAAGACGAATGCCGATGACTTCATCGATGCGGCGGTCGTATTTGCAGCCTGGCAAACCCGGGCTCACAACTTCGATACCGGCATGTCATCTCTTCGTCACCTGCGTGATGCCCTGGACGCGTTGGGTGCGGCACTCGAGACGATCGACTCCAAGCATCCTTCACAGGACCCACGGCTAATCGTTATTCTCAACGCCCAGGCATTGGCGCATCTCAACCTTGCAATGTATATGAGTACCACAGTAGATGACCCGGCGGCAGGCAGGCCAATGACGGGAGATGACTTCGGCGACATCATTGCACGCAGAGATATCATCATCGACAGTCTCATGGGTGGGGAAAAAGCGCTCGATCGTATCGTGAGTATGACCGAAATCCGCTCGCCCACAATTCAACACGGGTTGGCGCTGGCCAATCGCGCCGACTGGGAGTTGGTCTTCGACCGCCCCCAATCATCCGCCAGGACCTATCGCAAAGCTTACGAACAACTCAAATTGGCGGGCCTCTCAGAAGACGAGCTAACGACAGAATTTGGCAGCCCACGGCCGCTGTCAAAGTTCTCTCTCGAGCGGCGGAAAGACTCGGAGAAAGTGCAGCGCCCCAGTACAGAACCCTACGTGACGGCTTCATTCGATGTAACCAAAACCGGCACGGTAAGGAATGTGGAGGTACTTGATGCCTATCCATCCGGCGACAGCAAGATCATCCGGCGCGCACGCACGACCCTGCGCGCGACGCGATTTCGACCCCGTATCGGCAGCGATGGCCCACTCGAAGCCTCCTCCACCATTCGCTATACGTTTCCCGATGAAGCGATCTAATCACAAGAGGTTCAAATCGTGACTCAAATACCCTCATCCCTGCTCTGTATCCCGATCGGGGTAATGCTGCTCGGCTTGACGGCTTGCAACACACCGGAGCACAAACCGTACACGCAGCCGCAAACGCAGACCCAAATGCCGCCGCCATCGTCCGAACAGCAATCGCGGCACGAGAGGAAAGAGGCCACCCAAGCAGCAGCTTCCAGGCAGCAGGCGGCGCCGGGCGAAACTGTATCGATGAAGGCGGGCCACCCCCCTTCTAGGCAGGACCAACCTAAACACGCAGCTCCGAGCGCAAGCGCCGATGTTGAAATCACCGATATCCCGGTAGACGAGGACGGTGATCCGATCATCGAGCAAAGTGCGGCCAGTGGGGACAGGCAACAGCCGCAACGCGGTGATTCAACCAGCCAGACTACCGGCAGCGGTGGCGGAGGCAGAGGAAGTCCGACGCCGCGTTACGGACAACGCCACGACGGCGGCGGCGGTGCGACGGGTGGCGCCCCCGAAATCGACGGTGCCGATACCGCGCCGATCATCAACATCGGTGCCCAAACGGACGCCGAGCGCCTCGCCGCACTTGATCGGGATCTCGATGGGAAACTGGCCAAATTCGATGAACTGATGCGCCGCGCAACCGAGGAAGCCGAGCAGGAACGAGCAGCAGGAGGCGGCGCCAGCATGGGCGGCGGCCAATATGCGGGCGCAAAAGACGGCGGCGGTGCGCGGGAAAATCCGCCGCCCGATGGACGCGGCGCCGGCGGCCAGGCCGATACCTCCTCCGGCCTCGGCCATACACCGGATCGAACGGGCAGTAACCGTGCGGGTGAATTCAAATACGCGAACACCGGGCCGATCCCTACCGATATCCCCGATGCCCGCGACGACGACATCGTTGCAAGACAATTGCGCGAAGCAGCCACCCGTGAGACCGACCCTGTTCTGCGCGAAAAACTCTGGGATGAATACCGCAAATACAAGAAAGGGATCAACCGTTGACTCACGGCCTCA
>DAOWDI010000030.1 GCA_030639105.1 Gammaproteobacteria bacterium
CATCGGCGCAGACGAAGACGTAGGTTGTCGTTACCGATATCTGCTCCGATACATTCGCTTGCGATGTGTCGGACGCGCGTATCAAGCTGGACGATACTATCAGTAATATCGCGGCAAGAATCGGCGCGCCATGTGTCGATTCAATCTCAAAGTACACCATGCCGTAATGATACCTGCTATCGCCTTAACTCTTGGTTAACGCTGTTTATTTGTACCGCATCATGACATTGGTCGCTGGACGGCAGCATGATAGGATGAACCCTGACGGTAGTTGTGGGCGTAGGGTACACCGCAATCCTGGCAAGACCACCCAGCGAGTTGTCGGCACGGCATAAAACGGCCACGAGATCCCTCTATAGACAACAACAATTGCCATGGCCGCAAACCGACCAAGTAGCCGTAGCGCAAAACGTCCGACCGAGATCCTTTGCCACGATTGCGGCCTCGCGCACCATCGACGCGACCTCGCACCGAAGGAATCGGCGCACTGCAGCCGCTGCGGCGCGACGCTGTATGAACACCGGCCGCCGACGGTCGATCGCGCGCTCGCACTCACCACGGCTGGGATATTCCTGTTTGCGGTTGCGAATATCTACCCCTTCCTGGGTATGCGCATGGGCGACACCATCCTCCATACGACGCTCATCAGTGGTTCCATCGAACTTTACAACCAGGGTAAGTGGGAACTTGCGGCGCTGGTCGCGTTCACCAGCATCATCGCACCGGGTCTCCAGTTGGCGGGCCTGGTGTATGTGCTGCTGCCGATCCGACTCGGTCGAGTACCGCGCGACCTTGCGCGGATGTTCCGGATGGTGGACAACGTCGTGCCCTGGAGCATGATGGACGTGTTCATTCTCGGGATTCTCGTGTCCATCGTGAAACTCGCAGGGATGGCGACTATCCTCCCGGGTCCCGCACTCCTCGCTTTCATGCTGTTGATATTCGTGTTGGCTTGGGCACAATCGTCGGTTGACAGTGACCGCATCTGGTCCTTGATCACCGTGCCATTGGGGCCGGTCAAGGACACGGCCCAGGCTCGATTGACCGATTGCCATACCTGCCATCTCACCGTACGGTTGCCGGGCGAGAAGGCTGCATCCGTGCGCTGCCCACGCTGCAAGGCGCCGCTGCATCGCCGTAAGCCAGGGAGTATCCAGCGTTGCTGGGCACTCGTCATCGCGGCATGCATCTGTTACATCCCCGCAAACCTGTTGCCGGTGATGTACACTACGTCACTGGGTAAGGTTCAGGGCGACACCATCGCGAGCGGGGCCTTGTACTTGTTTCACCACGGTGACTGGCCGCTCACCCTAGTCATATTCGTCGCCAGTATCATAGTGCCGTTGATGAAGATCGCGATCCTTATCTTGCTGCTGATCACCGTACAGATAAAAAGCGCCTGGCGGCCCGTCGACCGCACGCGCCTCTACCGCCTGGTCGAAATTGTCGGCAAGTGGTCGATGACGGACATCTACGTCGTAACCGTTCTCGTCGCGTTGGTGCAAATGGGAAATCTCGCGACGATCACCGCGGGCTGGGGCGCGTTGTTTTTCGGCGCGGTTGTGGTCTTGACCATATTCGCCGCCAGGTCATTCGATCCTCGCTTGATCTGGGACGCATTGGAGAACGGAGAGCGTGAGCACACCAACACCGCACGAGCCTGAAGACCTCGTCGCCGAGGCCGAGGTCTCGCAACGCAGCGGCATCTCCATTGTCTGGCTGGTCCCGCTGGTCGCGCTCGCCATCGGCGGATGGTTGGCCTATAAGGCTTTTAGTGAGAGGGGCCCGACCATCACGATAGACTTCAAAGACGCGGCCGGGGTTATCGCGGACAAGACCCTGGTGCGCTATCGCGACGTTCAAATCGGCAAGGTTACCGCGGTCCGGGTCAGCGAAGACCTGGACGAAGTCACGTTGACAGCCGAGCTGGATAAGAAGGCAACCCGGATCCTCGGCAAGAACGCCCGTTTCTGGATCGCGCAACCCGAATTATCGATCACCGGGGTGCGCGGCCTGCAGACCTTGCTGTCGGGTGTTTATATCGGCGTCGACCCGGATACCGAGGGTGAGACTCAGAGAAAATTCATCGGTCTCGAAAAACAACCGTTCATCATCGGCGACCGCGAGGGTCGTTACTTCGTCCTGACATCTCCTAACCGCGGCTCGCTCAATCGAGGAGCACCGGTACTATTTTACGGCTTTCCGGTCGGCCAAATCACCGATTTTGACCTGATCGAGGATCATACCGAGGTCGATGTGCGGATATTCATCGACGGGCCGCACGACAAACGCATTACCGAGCATACCCGTTTTTGGGATGTCAGCGGCATCGACGTCGAGTTGTCGGCCGATGGTATCAACGTTAAAACCAAGTCGATGGCCGCGATATTGATCGGCGGGATAACGTTCGGCGATCCGCCCGGCAGTAAAGCGGCCGAGCCGGCCGCGGAGCGTACGCGTTTCAAGTTGTATCCGAGCCAGCATGAGGCGTTCAAACCGAAATACACACGCCGACGGTACCTGGTGCATTTCCACGAATCGGTGCGCGGTTTGAACGTCGGCGCGCCGGTCGAGTTCCGCGGTGCGAAAATGGGTGAGGTGGTAGACATCCGCGCTCAGTTCCATACCAAAGAACTGGCCTTTCGGATCCCCGTGTATGTCGACATCGAACCGGAACGCTTCGAGATATTTGGCAAAATTGCTACCGATAAAATCAAACGCGTTAGCAATTTCCAGACTTTGATTGGCCGCGGATTGCGGGCCCAACTCAGAACCGGCAGTCTCCTCACGGGCCAGAAACTGATCGAAATAGACATGCACCCCGAGGCTGAGGCGGTCGAAGTAACATACGAGGACGGACTGCTCGTCATTCCGACCGTCCCGACGGTGTTGGATACGGTGACGGAGAAAGTCACGGACATCCTCGCAAAGATCGATCGGCTGCCGATAGAGGCCATCGGCGAAGACCTCCGCGGTACCTTGAGCCGTGTCCGACACCTGGTCGAGGAGGCCGAGATCCAGGCCGCGATCGACGCCCTGTCGAGCACCCTGAGCGAGGCTAAGGTTCTGGTCGGGCGGCTGAATGACGACGTTGTCCCGCCGCTGACCACGACCTTACAGCAGACCAGCCGGTTCTCGAACGACCTGAACACCGAACTCACGCCGCAGTTAAGCGATGTTCTGCGTGAACTCCAAGGCGCCGCGCGTGCGATACGGATCCTGTCCGACTACCTGGAGCAGCATCCGGACGCCCTGATCAAGGGGAAGAAGTAGTATGCGAACACTTACGGTTTTATTGTTTTTCGTTCTCCTCAGCGGTTGTTCGTCGACGCCCCCATCAAAGTTCTATTCGCTGCCGGGCGCAAACACAGCCTCTGTATCGGTGAGCGACGGCCTCGGGCTGCGGATCGGCCCCTTCTCCTTTCCTGATTATCTGCGGCGACCGAACATCGTCACACGACTGACGACGGGCATGATCGACGTCGCCGAGTTCGAGCGCTGGGCGGGATCCTTGGAGAATGATTTTCTGCGTGTACTGGGCTCACACCTCGGCGCCGCATTGGCGACGGGACGCATGTCAACGTATCCGGCCGATCTCCGCTTCGAACCCGACTATATCGTGACAGGAGAAGTCGTCACGTTCGACGGCTCGCTCTCCGGCGAGGTGACCTTGGATGTGCATTGGGTTGTCGGTACGGCAAAACACGATGAAGTCCGGATCGCGCGACGCAGTGTGATCAGGGAATCGGTGGGTGGCGCAAAATACTCGGCACTGGTCGAGGCGCATACCCGCGCGGTGGAACGATTGAGTGCAGAAATCGAGGCGGAATTGCGGCGCTTGAAACCTGGTCTGTGAATCGATATTCGTGCTGTCGTCGCAGCTACGACCTTAACGGGAGCCGTACGTAGATATAGCGCGAGCCCCCGCCAGGGCAGAGCACGGCAGCGTACCCTCAATTGTCGACTGACTGAATACGCCCGCTGTCATTGAAGCGCACGATCCGGCGGGGATTCTCATAGACCCAAGCGTTTCCCATGCGCTCTTTCGGTTCACCACATTTCTTAAGCACTTCGTACTTACCGGATCCGTGCCGTGCGCCAGAGTCGATATAATATTGGCCGCAGCGCATAGCCGCCGCCGCCGGCTGACACACGACTACAGCGAGGACAAGCGCGGCAAGGCACCGTCGAGTCATTCCGAGCATGTTGATCCCTCCATCCTATCGACCATGGATCTCTTTTCAGTTATTCGGAATTGAAAATTTTAATGCCGGCAGTCTCGCCAGTCCGGAGCCTGCCCGCACAATGGCGCCGTTCGCCATATCCACGGATAAGGCACGCAGCGGCGAGCGAATCACGAGCTTGCTCGACCCCGTGATGCCCTTGAAGCGTCCGGTGCCACCGGTCAACCGAAACTCGCCCTTGCAGCCACCGACCTGACCGCTGCAGGTGAACTTGGCGAACACGGAGTCTTCGCCGCTCACGATTATCGTGCAATGTCCGCGACCGGAAGTCTTGGCACTGTTGGTCGCGATATACTGCATCACGGGACAATGCACCAGACCTTCGTCGAGCTTGCCCGCGGCATCTTCGGCATAGGCAATGCCGTCCAAATGCCCGAGAAACTGTAGCTGATCCACTCCGATCTGATAGATCCGTCCTTCACCCGACCATGGGATCGTGACCGAGATCGTTTTCTCTTCCGCAGCAGCTGTATTCCCCAGTACGACAGCGGCCACACCAACAAGTGCGATGATGAAGCGTCGATCGATCGTCATCCGGATCCTCCCCCGTATGATTGGTTGATACCCTGCATTATGTCCTGATCGAACCCATTCTCAGGTTGCATCATGCTCTTTTAGCCATGAATAGTATATCTGGAATCGGCCGACCGGGACTACATCTGGTCAGATCTAGCGTCGGCTATTACGCTATCGTCCGCACTGTACAGGTCTAACAAATTTCCGAGATGTCTTAGAACCGCCGCAAACAGGATGTATTGGCCCGACTCCTCGGCACTCACGCCAAGGAGTCGCATCATGGAGTGGATGAGATGACCGAGCGGGTATCACTCGGCGGTCTTTTAGCGCGGATACTTGGAGAACTTGCTCATCGCCGCGATGACTTTATCGTTGGGATTGTCGAGGCAATGCTCGATGAATTGCTCATTATCCTTGTGCGCCGCGTCTGTGCTGAAGATCGTCCAGCCGAACAACCACATAATGTAACCATGGAGAAAAGCAATTGC
>DAOWDI010000145.1 GCA_030639105.1 Gammaproteobacteria bacterium
GGCCAACTAAGGGCGCGGCCACCCAACACATGTACATGGACGTGGAAAACCGTCTGGCCCGCCTCGACGCCGTTATTCACGACTAACCTGAACGCATCGCCACAGCCCCGTTCGCGCGCAACGGCCGCGGCCGTACGGAGCAGGTGTCCTAAGATTTGCTCATCGTCCGTCGATGCATCTGATACTTTCGGCACAGGTTTTTTAGGTACTACCAGGGCGTGTAGAGGCGCCTGTGGATTGATATCGTTAAAGGCGATACAGGTATCGTCCTCATAAATGATATCTGCCGGGATCTCACGTTCGATTATCTTTGTAAATAGGGTCTTTTCGCTCATCAGAATTCCGCCTGTTTAGATTGCCGTGCCACCATCACGCCCGCCAATCCCTTACGGGATAACCGCGCGACGGCGTAGGGCGAATATCGCGCGGTTCCGGTCCCCTACGATGTCTCCCGAGCGTAACGGGAAGTCGCCTCGTTTCCGATCCTCGAAGTAAAATTTTAACGTATGCAGGATCGTAGGGAATGCCAATTCACCCCACGGGATTTGATCCTCACGGTATAACCCACACTCAAGGCTTTCCGCGCCCGGGGAAAAATCCAAATCGGTCAATTTTGCACGAAACATCATGTAGACCTGGCTGGTGTGTGGGATGTTGAAGACGGTATAGAGATCAACGACCTCAACACGTGCATTGGCCTCCTCCAGGGTCTCGCGCACCGCCGCTTCAATCGTGGTCTCCGCCTTTTCCATAAACCCAGCCGGGAGGGTCCAGTAACCGTGACGCGGCTCGATAGCACGTTTGCACAGCAGTACCGTGTCGTTCCATTGCGGGATACAACCCGCCACGATCTTGGGGTTGGCATAAAAAACCGTTTTGCACGCGGAACAAACGTGCCGCGGCCGATTATCACCCGGCGGCACGGTCCAGCAAAGTTCGGCGGAACCGCAATGGCTGCAAAAATTCACGCTAAACGATACTCCTCGCGCCTCAAACTGCATGAAAATCGCCGCGGACGCACAACCGAACAATTTTGAGACGGGCTCCTAGTACAATTCATCTTCCAAGTATACCCAAACATTTTCCAGCATTTTTGGTTGGGCGCTAGCATTGGGATGCAGCCCGTCACTTTGCATGAGCGACCCGTTCAGTACGACGTCATGCAGAAAAAACGGCACCAACCGGATGTTGTCGAGATCGCCCAGACGACCATACAAATGCGCAAATTGGCCGGTGTATGCCGGCCCATAATTTGGCGGCACACGCATCTCCAGGAGCAGCGTTGTTGCGCCCGCGGCGGCGATCAATTGAAATATCTTGAGAAAATTTCGCTCCGCTTCCGCGATTGGGATCCCCCGCAATCCGTCGTTCGCACCCAACTCGACCACAACTACCGCGGGGCGATAGCGCTTCAATAGGTGCGGCAGGCGTGCCAGGCCGCCGCTCGTCGTTTCACCACTGATACTCGCATTTTCGACGCGGTAGGAATAACCATTTTCCGCCAGCCGCACCTGCAGCAGCGCGGTCCAGGATTGTTCAATGCCAATCCCATAGCCGGCGCTCAAGCTGTCGCCGAGCACAAGGATGGCTTCGTCGGATGGTGCGGTCGATTCGGCGAGCCGTGGGATCAGACATAATAGCCCGATGGAAATCCACACTCGTAGCGAAGCAATTGTCGTAGACAACATATCGAAGATCTATACCACGCCCAATGGGCCTCTAAAGGTCTTAGATGATATCAATTTTCGCGCCGAACAGTCCGAGTCTATCGCCATCGTGGGCGTATCGGGCTCCGGCAAGTCCACGCTGCTCTCGCTCTTAGCGGGTCTCGATCTTCCGACTAGCGGTACAATCAGCATACATGGGGAAAGCCTCACCGCCGCCAGTGAGGACAAACGCGCTTGGTTACGGAATCGATATATCGGATTTGTTTTCCAACAATTTCATTTATTACCCAATTTGACCGCATTGGAAAATGTCGCGCTCCCGCTCGAGCTTAGAGCAGATGCACAAGCCGGCGCTCACGCCCGGACCGTATTGGCCCAAGTGGGCCTCGGCAGCCGCTTGCAACACTATCCGCGACAGCTATCGGGCGGCGAGCAACAAAGGGTCGCACTCGCTCGTGCCTACTGCCCACACCCGCGGATCCTCTTTGCCGATGAACCCACCGGGAATTTGGACGCCAAAACCGCCACGAAAGTTGCGGAACTGCTGTTCGAACTAAACGACGAATACGCCACGACGCTGGTGCTGGTTACTCACGATGAAGGCCTGGCCGCACGCTGCCACCGTCGCGTACAACTCTTAGACGGACGGCTCTGGACGGACTAACGACGGATCAATGTTTAGCCGTCTCGCTATATTCCTATTGCCGCCGCTACGCGCTTTTCGACGCGATATCGGGGACCGCCATTTCATCGTGATCGGTACCGCTATCGTGATCGCCGTCGCCAGCGTCACGGCGGTCGACCTATTTACCGATCGTATCCGCAATGCCCTCGCGCGCCAATCAGGCGCCCTACTCGCCGCGGATCTCGCCATCATTTCCAACTATCCCCTGCCCGCGGGTTACCGCGAATACGCCACATCGCTTGAACTAAAATCAACACAAATACTATCGATGCGCAGTGTCGTGGCCGTCGGCGAAAACCTTCAATTGACGGAGCTGAAAGCGGTCGCCGTGGGATATCCGCTGCGTGGTGAAATCCTTTTGGCACCGCAACCGTTCGCCGAACCCCAGGTAAGCAAAGAGATACCGATGCCCGGGACCGTGTGGGTGGAGGCTCGATTACTACCCCTCATCGGCGTCACGGTGGGTGCACGCATCCGTATCGGGGCAGCGGATTTTGAGATTTCGAAGATACTCGTCCTCGAACCGGATCGAGGTGGTGATCTGTTTAATATCGCACCGCGCGTCATGCTAAACCGAGCAGACATTAGAAGCACCGGATTGATCGCACCAGGCAGCCGCGTGCGCTACAGCCTGCTCGTCGCTGGAGAGCAAAGGGCCGTTGAGCGCTTTTCCGCCGGCCTCGAACTTAGGCCGGGTGATCGGATACTCTCACCCGCAGCCGCACGCCCCGAAATTCGAACTGCATTGCGCCGCGCCGAGCAATATCTCGGTCTCGCGGCTTTTACCACGATCATCCTCGCCGGCGTTGCCATTGTGCTCGCGGCCGGAAGCTTCAGCTCACGACACAAGGATACTGTCGCCTTGCTGCGTACGCTCGGTGCAACCCGGCACTATGTGCTCGCCTATTTCATGATCGAGATCCTACTTCTCGGGATCCTAATGACGTTGATAGGCGCAGCACTGGGGGTCGGCTGTCAGGAAGTCATCGCACACTCGATGTCCGGCTGGACGCAAGCGGAATTACCACCCCCCTCGGCGGTGGCGGCATTGCGCGCCGCATTAACCACACTTATCGCTTTAACTGGTTTTGCGCTCCCCCCGTTGATGAATCTACGCAATATCCCACCGTTGCGGGTCCTGCGCAGTGACGCCGACGCCAAACCCACCAGCAAGTCCGCAATCGTTATCTACGCCGTCGCAGCCAGTGCATTCATGGCCCCTTGGCGTGCCGGGAATTGGGCGATCACGCTATGGTCGCTTCTAGGGCTCGCTATCTGCCTGGCGGCGCTCGTCCTCGCCACAGCCGCGGCGACCGGATTTATCACACGGCTGCGGGGACGCAGATCCCTTGTTTGGCGGTTCGGCGTCGCCAACATCGTCCGCCGCGGCGTTCTCACGGTCGTGCAAATTACCGCACTAGGCCTCGGCCTGATGGCACTACTTGTCCTGAGCATCGTTAGAAACGATCTCCTGGATAGTTGGGTCGCGAGTCTCCCACCGGATGCGCCGAATCAGTTTTTGATCAATATCCAACGCCGTGATGTCGCCAGTCTCAAGCAGTTTTTCGAGCGGCGGGGGGTAACGCCACCTACGTTCTTTCCAATGGTGCGCGGGCGTTTGACGGCGATCAACGACGATCCCATTACGCCGGAAGCTTACATCGATCCCGATGCACGGCGCCTGGCGGAACGCGAATTCAACCTATCGTGGTCGAACGAACTCAAATCTCACAACAAGATTGTTGCCGGCCGCTGGTGGGATCAACCCAGTGAAGCGGATCAATTCTCTATCGAAGAAGGCATCGCCGATACACTCGGGATGTCCCTCGGGGATTCGCTGACGTTTCGAGTCGCCGACCGCGAAGTCCGTGGCATCATTACCAACCTGCGTGCCGTGCAATGGGACTCCATGCAGGTGAACTTTTTTGTCGAATCCCCTACTGCTCTGCTCGTCGATTTTCCAGCAACGTTCATCACGAGTTTTCAGCTGGATACCGCAAACTATCCCTTGCTCACGGAGTTGGTGAGAACCTATCCGAACATCACCGTCATAGACATCGCAGCACTCATCGACCACGTGCGCACGATCATGGATCACTCCGCTTCGGCAATCGAGTTTGTATTCCTATTTACTTTCGTGGCTGGCATGCTTGTGCTGGTTGGTGCGGTGCAGGCAACACAGGATGAACGCGTATTCGAAAGCGCCCTGCTGAAGACGCTTGGCGCCAGCCGGATGCTGACGATGCGGATAATGAGCGCGGAATTCTTGACTATCGGCTTCATAGCGGGCGCCGTCGCCGGAAGCGTCGCGCTCCTGGCCGGGTGGCTGATCGCAACGAGAGTTCTTGAGATTGAATACGCACCGGATCCATCGATCATACTCATCGGTCTCGCCGGGGGCATCACGAGCGTTTCCCTCATCGGATCGATTGCCGTCTACAGTGCGCTACGACGCCCCGCGGCGATTGTTCTCAGCTATCGAAATTAGCCAAAATACGGTCATTCCCAATCGTTCATCGTCTTCGCTTTACCACACCGGTGCTATTGGCCAAACCAAACCACGGCCTCGCCCCTCGAACTGCGCTAAAATCGCAGCCGGTGCGCAGGTAAATGATCTTTAGATGGGTTCTTGTTCGATGAGCGGCTACATAGGCGACACCGATTTCGAGCACGGCATGCTTGCGAAAATCGGTATATTGATCTGCAATCTAGGTACGCCGGACGCTCCGACACCGAAAGCAGTGCGGCGCTACCTTGCTGAATTCCTAGCCGATCCGCGTGTGGTCGAACTGCCTCGTTTGCTATGGCTCCCGATCCTGCACGGCATCATCCTGCCTACTCGTCCACGCCGTTCGGCGGCAGCTTACGCGAGGATTTGGGGGGGCGACGGTTCTCCGTTACTGAGCATTACCAAGCGTCAGGGGACGGCGATCGCGACTGCGATGGAGGAGTGGTTGCCAGGTCGAACCGAGGTTGTCGTCGGTATGCGCTACGGTTCGCCCTCGATCGCCGAGGGCTTGCGTCAATTAAAGAAATCCAACATTCACAAGATACTGGTTTTGCCGCTCTACCCTCAATACGCCGCGGCCACGACCGCCTCGGCTATGGACGCCGTCAACGCGGAATTGAACTGCTGGCGCTGGGTGCCGTCGCTACGCTTCATCGGCGATTATCATACCGATGCCAACTATATCGAAGCCTTGGCGACCTCGGTTTCAACATTTTGGGCCACGAACGACCGTGCGGACTACTTATTGATGTCATTTCACGGCACGCCCAGAGAGTCTTTTCTGGCCGGCGATCCTTATCACTGTCACTGCCACGGGACCGCCCGACTGCTAGCCGAGCGCCTGGAACTCGAAGATGACCGTTGGGGTCTCGCCTTCCAATCTCGTGTTGGTCCGAAGGATTGGTTGCAACCCTATACTGAATCGAGGTTGAAGCAGCTCGCCGGCAGTGGCGTGAAGACCGTCGACGTCCTTTGTCCCGGATTCGCCGCCGACTGCCTGGAAACGCTCGAAGAAATTGCGATCCGTTACGCTGACGCATTTAGTACGGCCGGCGGTGACAAATTGCGTTATATCCCGGCGCTCAATGATGCAGAGAAACACATCGATGCATTGGTCCGCCTGATTCAACGTAATCTCGCCGGGTGGGACGAGTCAGATCCTACGTGGAATGCCGGAGTCAACAAGAAAAACCGACAGGCCGTAGCGAAGCGGGCGACAGCGATGAAAGAACTGAGCGCCGGTTAGGCGATCCTCTCGAAATCACTAACGGCCGGGCGGCAAATCAGCCCCTAACATGCCGGGAAGCTCTGACTCTGTCCTCTGCCCGGGCGCGAATACTTTCACCGTGCTATCAATCGCCACCATAGACCGTGACCAGCACGCATCGGTCATGCGGTGACGTCCGATGCTCCCACAAATAGATACCCTGCCATGTGCCGAGTTGGCAGCAGCCACCCTGAACCGGAACTGTTATAGACGTTTGCGTGATCACGGACCGTATATGCGCCACCATGTCGTCCGGACCTTCCTGCGTGTGCACAAAGCGGCGATCAGCGTCCGGCGCGAGATCGCGCATAAAGGTTTCCAGATCCCGACGGACGTTTGGATCGGCATTTTCACACACAATGAGCGACGCACTGGTATGCTGGACGAAAATGTTGCACAAGCCGGCGCTCACGCCAGAGGTTGACACCAGCGCTTCAACCTTACGTGAAATCTCATAAGTCCCACGTCCCTCGGTACGGACACTCATGCGCTGTTGATATACCAACGCTTAATTCTCTGGCGGACTCGAAACAACGTGGGATAGCACTTCAGCGACCGGCTTTCGGTGCTGAGTTGGTATGGTCCGCGGGTAACCATACCAAAACAATCCGACGACGTAGGTCTGGCTGTAATCCATCCCGAGCAATTTGAAAAACCGATGGTCGCGTGTTACCTCACCAGTCGTCCATTTCATACCGATCCCATGTTCCCAAAGGTATAGCGCTATATTGTGTACCGCGCAGCAGCACGCCGCATAGTCCTCACGTGCGCGGATATCATCATCGCTGTAATCACAGCTTACAACCATCCAGCCGGGCATATCCGTCCAGCGTTTATATTTTGACGCAGCCGCTTTTTCACCCGCATGCTGCCTCACGATGTCCGCATTCAGCTCGGCGACCCGCGCACCGGTATTTCGATCCAGCAGAAAAAAATGTCACGGCTCGGTCCGGTGATGATTCGGCGCCCAGCGTGCGAGGTCGACCGCCTGGGTGATGATCTCCAATGGCGGTACTGCTGGCTTGAAGACGTGTACGGTACGGCGTTCACGTAACGTTCGGCCAACCCCCTGCAACTTGTGTGACTCAACATCGGACATCGATCAACCGCCTCCCCGCTGAACCAGTTTCGCAACGATCAGCCCGTAGGCGGAATCACTTTCTCGACTCAAGAACCGCCACCCTAAATGCTCGGCACATCCGGCGCAGACGGCAATTTCCCAAAAATGGCCCCTGAACCAGCTATCCTGTTCGACCACTCCGCCGATGAGACTGCAACCGGGCGCCGTAGCGAAGATCCCGAATTCGAATTCGAAACCGCCAGGATTGGTACGGTGGTGCAGATGACGGCCGTCGAGTTCGCGACGCGACACCACCGCCGTGATCCTGTTTCCGCATGACCGGCAAAACATCCACCGGCCATCGTAATTCAGCCCAGCAGACGCTTGGTCCACTTCCGCGGCATCAAGTTCAGAAACGTTAAATCGATCAAGCATCCGCCACTACCCGGGTAGTACTGAAACCCAACCCTGGGGATTATAACTAAAGGGCGCCTCTATTAATTGCTTGCGACCTCTGGCTTAAAGGCATGATGGTTGCGTGTCGAAGCTGTACGGATACCTGTTAACGCCCCTAGTAAATGGTATCCGCGTGTCTGGTCCGTTGTTTCCCGCCTGGGTTTCCAATAGCTCACCAAAATTCGTCCTTCTAGATGGCAAAGAGATTGGCCACACGGCAAATTCTTCTGCTGCATTATCGACCACAACCATGCGGCAGGCCGAAAAAGCCGATGCGGTCGTCCTCATAGACAACGCGGCTCAACCTATGCAGGCGCGGGCTCAATGGCAGCGATGAAGCATACCGCTCCAAATAGCAAGCCGGGGGCAGTACTACCGGGGTGAATATAC
>DAOWDI010000232.1 GCA_030639105.1 Gammaproteobacteria bacterium
ATGAGGCGTCTTATGACGCCGGCGGTTCGACCGTGACCTTCCCCGGTGCCTGCGCCGAAGAAAATATCAATCATGACGACTGTAAGACGCAGGTGATCACGGGCGGTGCGCCGACCTACAAAAGTCCGATCATCGCCGAATGTCAGTCGAACTACCTCGTGCAACTGACCGACGGCGGCGGCTACTACACCGGCGAGGGCAAGAGCAACACGCTCGGGCAAAGTATCGACGAGGACAATTTGATCAATTCGCTGCAGGCGCACGATGATAGCGGATCCCTGGTCTCGTTGACGGGTTGTAACTCCGATACAACCCTGTCGGATGGTTCCACCTACAGCGGCAGCTCGCATAACGAGTGCACGGTCAAGCTTGCGCAATTCCTGCACGACAATGACCAGATCTATACGAGTACGCAGAGATTGCAGTCGGGCACCTCACCGATCGACGGCGTACAGACGATCGACGTCTATAACATCGGGTTTAATCTCTGCGGTGCCGGGAATGTGACCGGCGTATCGGCTACGGATGAACAGGTGTGTTGTACTGCCGCGGGCCTCGGCGCGGACGGCGTCTGCCCGGCAGCCTCGATCGTGGGCGATCCCGATCGCATCAAGGTACTGAAGGCGCAGTCCGATGTTGGCGGCGGTGAGTATTTCAACGCCAACACGGTGGATGAACTGGTTGCCGCGTTTACCAGCATTACCAGCAGCATCCTCGAGAAGAGTACGTCCTTCGTGGCGCCGTCGATTGCGGCGAACGCGTTCAACCGTCTGTTCAGCCGTGATGAGGTGTTTTTCGGTCTGTTCGAGCCGTCGAAGCAGGCGCATTGGGACGGCAACGTGAAGAAATACAACGTGTGCCTGGATCCGGATCCGGACGACGACGGCACCGATGACTGCATCCTCGGCGACGTGCTCGATGCAGGCGGCGACCCCGCCATCGTCGATGACCCCGGTCCCCCACCGGCACTCGATGACGGTCTGTTCGCGACGACCGCCCAGAGTATCTGGAGCGCGACCGAAGACGGCCGTGAGACCAAGGAGGGCGGCGCCGGCGGCGAAATCACGGACTTCACCACACGGCTGATCCACACCGAGTTCGAGGCCGTGGGCGGCACCGCCGCGAGCGGCACCTCGCTCGGCGATACGGGCCACTTTATCGACGCCAGTAATTGGGATGCGCCCGCAAACTCGGCGGTCCGCGACGAAGTGTGTCCCGATCCGACCGATCTCACGGCCGGATCCGACTGCGAAAAGCGCATGGAGTGGATGCTGGGCGCCGATATCCTCAACGAGGACGACGATATCAGTACGACGACGCGCTGGTGGTTCCACGATGTGTTGCATTCGAGCCCGGTGGCCATCACCTACGGTCAGGATGGTGCCGATAATTTTATCGACAAGGTATTGGTAGGCACCAACGACGGTGGTTTGCATTTCATCAATGGCGTGAGCGGCGTTGAGGAGTGGGTGTTCATGCCGCGCTCCGTACTCGCCGATCAGCAGGCGTTATACGATAACAGCGCGCCGTCGCATATATACGGGTTGGATTCGACGCCGGTGATCGGCGTGGACGATGTCAATCTCGATGGCATCATCGACCCGGCGGAGGATTTCATCGGCGCGGTGATCACGCAGCGGCGCGGCGGTGACAACATGTACGCCCTGGACCTCACCCCGGCATCGATCCTGGCCAGTGTGTCGGCTACCGTGACGCCGAAGTTCTTGTGGCACATCTCGCCAAGCAGCACCGGTTTCTCGCGGCTCGGCCAGACCTGGTCGGAACCGACGCTGATAACGCTCGCTACCGTCGGCGGCCCGATCGCGGCCCTCGTCTTCGGGGGCGGCTACTTCACGGACCTCGATGAGGTTGACGCCAGCGGTATCGCCAGATTTTTTGGTGACGAGAAGACGCCCGGTACCGACAACCTCGGTAATGCCATCTACGTGGTCAACGCCACGACCGGGGAGCTGATCTTCTCGGTCAGCAGCGATGCAGCCGCGAATATCACCGTCCCGGAGATGAGATACGCGATCCCGTCCAACGTGACCGCATTCGATTCCGATGGCGACGGCTTTGAGGATCGCGTGTACGTCGGCGATACCGTGGGGCAGGTGTGGCGTGTCGATCTGATCGACGTGGACCCCGCCAGCGCGATCGCACCTGAGGGCGGCTCGGTGGTCGGGCGTCTGGCCAATATCTCTACGCCGGGCACGCTGAGTGAGGAACGCCGGTTTTTCTACCGGCCGGCGGTTGTGCAGGTAATCGACACCGAGTATTCGGATGCGGCCGACGGTGAGTTCGACTACGTCTTGATCGGCAGCGGCAACCGGGCGAATCCCCTGGATACGGAAGTCGAGGATCGCTTCTATGCATTTCGCGACGTCACCATCGGTGAAATGGTGGATGCCGACAGTGATCACATCGCCGACGATTATCCGCTCAATACCGACGCCTCGAGCGCCGGTGCGCCGATCACGAATGCGGAAATGGTAGATGTTACCGTCAACGTCCTTGATCCGACCGATGCGGCGACCCAGACGGCGCTCGGGTGGTTCTTCGACTTTGGCGTGGCCTCGAGCAATGATGGCGAGAAGGTGTTGGCCGCCGCGAGTGTGTTTGCCAGTACCTTGATCTTCACGACCTATGTGCCGGACGATGCCACCGCGATCACCGATCCCTGTCAGGCCGCGGAAGGATCCGGCGTCGCCTATAATATGGATATTCTATCGACCAAGGCGGCGATCGACTGGGACGAGGACGGCACCTTGGAACCGATCGCCGATCGCTCGGCTGAGTTGGGCACGGGTATTCCTTCGGAAGCCGTGCCGATCTTCACCAAGGAGGGCGTCACGGTGTTGGTTGGTACCGGCGGCGGCGCGGAGAACCTCGGTAAGGTGTCCGAACTACCGCGCTTCAATACCTATTGGTATGAGGAGTACTAGAACCCGCTGCGCGGTCCTCACCGGCCCATGCGGCGGCGAGCCCCCCCCCCACGTGACCCGGCCGATCTTACGGCGGGTACAGAAACTACGGGTAATGAGATGATGAAACGACTGCTGCAAAACGGACGCACGCGGACAATGAGGCGAATGCGCGGCATTACGCTGATCGAGTTGATGATCGTCGTTGTGATCGTCGGCATTCTCGCTAGTGTCGCTTATCCTTCCTATCAGGAATACGGCCGTCGCGCCAAGCGTGCGGAAGCACGGGCGCACCTGACGGATGCAGCCGCGCGCATGGAGCGCTGGTATTCCGACAACAATCAATACACCGCGGATTGGAGCGCCGCGGGCGCCAATATCGCGGGGGCGAGCGAGCACGGACACTACAACGTTACCGTTGCCCTCGGTGGCGGTAATCAGACTTTTGTCCTCACGGCAACCCCCGTGGGGTTTGTTGACGGCAAGTGCGCTACGCTTACGTTGGATAACGCCAGCACGCAGGGTAACGGGGGCTCCGGCTCCGTCGACGATTGCTGGGCGAAGTGATGCGGCGAGGGATCGCGCGGGCAGCGCGTTAGACCCTAACGCGTTTTGCGACGGGCGCGCTGCCTCTTTGAATTACCCCACGTGAATAGAAACTACGCCATTGCCCTGATCGGGATCGCGGTGAGCGCGGTTGTGCTGGGGGCGGTGCTCGCGATCATAGGTGAGCGGCGTGCCGCGGCGCCCGTGTCGATCGAGACGCCGCAACCGAAGGAGAAACCACGTTACGACTACGACAAACTGCGCCAGCGGATCACCTACGGCCGTGCGACCCTGGCCGATGCGCGCCGCGCGATGACCGATCCGGATCCGGTCTCATTATCGAACAGCATCCACGCGTTCTACATCATGCGCCGCCATCGCCCCGTGGTGCATCTGCTGAACGGCATGTGGGCGCTCAACGAAGAGAAATACCCGGAGCTGGCCTGGGACCAGATCGCGAAACCGCCGGCGCGTATCGCGCTCGCCAGTACCTTGAATCGGATCCGCATCGTCAAGACCGAGCCCTATCAGCAATATATCCGCTTGCATAAAAATGCCGCGCACGAATTCATCCGGGCGCAGGTATCCGTTGCCCTGGGCTTCAACGGCGATGCCGTTGATTTGCCATACCTGAAGGCCATGAGTAGTGGTGACAATCATTACGTCGCCCAAAGCGCGATCACGGCGCTCTCGGTGTTTGGCGGCGAGCGCGCCCGCGATATACTCATCGAACTGGCCGAGAAGTATCGAGGCACGCCGCGCGGTGACTTGATGACCGAGATGCTGCGCAGCGCCTACCGCTGGCCGCCGCCGCAAGAGCGCCCGATCCCGGTGACCAAGGATAAAGCCTGAATCCCTACCGGCAGTATTTCTCGACCGCGGCTTGTGCCTCAAGCAGCTGTGCCTGACGCCATTCCTCCGGCATCCGGGTCCGCGTACCGTCCGCATCCACCTTATTGATCCGCGGCCGCTCCATGGAGGCCACGCGAAGCTTGGCTTGTTCGCAGTTGTGTTCGATCCTGGCGGCCTCGGCGGCCGCTTCGCTGTCTTTCTCACCCTGTTCTTGAGCTTCTTTGCGCCGTTTTGCGTACGCCTCGCTCTGCGCCTGCCAGGTCGTGCGCGCCGCCGGTGATCCACTGGTATACGGGGTGATCGTCTCGACGTTTACGCCGGCGCCGGGATCACGCTCGGAATAGTTGGTTTCGCCGTCGTCGGCATCCACCCATTTATAGATCTCGGCGTGCGCGAAATCGACGGCCGCCAATACGAGAACCAACAAAAATAAGTGCTTGGATGGAATCATCATCGTCCTATACATCGCCTCGCGAACGGATCACCGCACTTAGAGTCTGAGTATAGGCGCATGTTCCGCTAGTCCATCATGGATTTCAAGCGATCACTTGATGTTGTTTCGAGCCGCGGCCCGTCTGCTTGGAGCAGATACGGGACATAATCCGGGTGAGGTACGGGGGCGGCGGTTGCAGCGAGCGTAGAATCGGGGGGCAGAAAAGCCCGGCATAGCGGGGCTTTTAAAGATTTATTGGGAACTTCAGGCCTTCTTCCCCCGGCGCCGGGACATACCCATACTGGCCAAGCCGAGACCTAAGAGCGCG
>DAOWDI010000282.1 GCA_030639105.1 Gammaproteobacteria bacterium
CGAGGGTGATCCCGATGTCCTCCACCGTATGGTGGGCGTCGATTTCCAGATCGCCGCGCGCGCTGATCGACAGATCGATAAGGCTGTGCTGTGCCACCTGGTCGAGCATATGATCGAGAAATGGCAATTCGGTCTCGAGCGAACTCGTTCCCGTACCATCGAGATCGATCGATGTGTTGATCCCGGTTTCGGCGGTGTCGCGGGAAATCGTGGCTGTACGGGCGGTCATGGTCGATGCCGTGTCGCTCTTGATGATGAGGGCGCGTACAGTAGCAAATTACACCCCCAATTGATATTTGGAGCGTGAGGCCAAAGGCCATGACAGATACCGCCGCCCCCACGGATTTCATCCCTCGGATCCGTACCTATCTTCTCGGGCTGCAGGAAACGATCTGTCGGCAGTTGATGTTCATCGACGGGGGGCAAACATTTTTTGTCGAGGATGATTGGCGGCGCGAACACGGTGGCGGTGGCGGACGCACCCGGGTGTTGGCAGGCGGCGCGGTATTCGAGCAGGCCGGCGTCAATTTTTCGGAGCTTGCCGGAGACTCACTGCCACTGGCGGCGACGGCGAAACGGCCAGAGCTAACAGGCCGGGCCTATCAGGCCATGGGCGTGTCGCTGGTTGTCCATCCATTCAATCCCTTTGTGCCAACCTCGCATGCCAACGTTCGCTTTTTCCTTGCGACCGCGGATGCCGAGCCGCCCGTGTGGTGGTTCGGCGGCGGCTTCGACCTCACACCTTACTATGGCTTTGAGGAAGATGCCGTGCATTGGCATCGAACGGCGAAAGCGGCTTGTGACCCCTTCGGTGAGGGCGTCTATAGTGCACACAAGCGCTGGTGCGACGAGTACTTCTATATCAAGCATCGTGGCGAACAAAGGGGGATCGGCGGCCTTTTCTTCGACGATCTCAACCAGTGGCCGATCGAGGAGTGTTTCGATTACTTGCGGTCTGTCGGCGATAGCTACTGTGCTGGCTACCTGCCCATCGTCGACCGTAGAAAAGCGCACGGCTACACCGAGATACAACGGGATTTTCAACTCTATCGCCGGGGCCGCTATGTCGAGTTCAATCTCGTCTATGATCGCGGCACCTTATTCGGTCTGCAGAGCGGCGGGCGTACGGAGTCGATCCTGATGTCGTTGCCGCCGAATGTGCGCTGGCGATACAACTGGCGCCCCGAACCCGGTAGCCGGGAGGCTGAATTGTATGAAAAGTTCTTGCAACCGCGGGACTGGCTGGAGCTGGGCGATCCGCGGGCACCTGACTGAGCCGGGGTGTTCTCCCGAGAGTGCGCCCAAGGATCAACCCAAGATGTACGCCTACGGTTCGATCGGCCGCCCGTTGTCAACGAGTACTCTGCGCAACTCACGGATCGCCGGGAAGATCTCCTGGTTCCGGTCCTCGCCTTGGGCGTCGAATGCGGCCTGTTCGAGCTCGCAGATCCATCGATCCTCGGCGAAGATGTCTTTCGTAAACCAGACGATGACCGGCCACAGGAGATTGATCAGGCCGGGGATCGCCGGGCGCCGGATCATTATCAAGCTATAGGTATGGTTGCTGTGCTGTTTTTTGTCCTGTGGGATGTAGACATTCCACAGGTCCAGCACCGGGTGCTCGCTGCCCGCTGTCCAAAACCGCAGCGTTTGATACGGGTATTCGGTACGGACAGTCATTAGGTCGCGGTCGCCGGGATCGGCCGCCGGCCGCTTGCCGAGAATGAATTTCTCGCCCAGCGGTTGTTTCCCGCTGGCGCGTCTGAAGCTGTAGTCCGCTTCGATCCAGTCTTTGCCGTGGCGCACGCCCAAAAAAATTGTTTTGACCCCACCCATAATCCGCCGATGCAGAAATTGGTGGTTCATGTCCATCAGGTTTTCGTGCATGAACGACCAGTGGCAGTCGATGCGTCCGTCCAGATAGCGCGTCTTGTAATTGGGGTCGCTGGCGCGGGGCACTTCGGGAAAGGCGATGGTCTCGGCCTTAGCGGCGTCACCGGGAAACACGAATACTAGGCCGTAGGCTTCACGGCAAGGATAGCTGCGTACGCAGTTGGGCTTCATCGTACACAGATCGAGATAGGGTACGCTCGTACACCTACCGTCTCTGCCAAAACTCCAGCCGTGATAGCCGCACTTGATCGAATCGCCGCTCACCTGCCCCACGTGCAACGGTATCTGGCGGTGGGCGCAGCGGTCCTCGAGCGCGAATGGGTTACCAGTTTTTGGACGCACTAAGACGATGGGTTCGCCACCAAAGCGTACGCCGAGCGCCTTGCCGGATTTGAGATCCTTGCTTTTCGCGACCGGATACCAGAAATCGGGGTCGAGTGCGGTTTTGCGAATATCCCGCGGCGCCCGATCTCCGGCGATTTCACTCGATTGCGCGGTATTCTTTGCGGTCGTCATGGTCCGTGCGGCAGCGCTAGGTAAAAGCTGCTCCATTGTAGGCGATATCTCCCCGCGGCGTGCCGCGTTGAGTTATTTTTCCGGATTGCCCGGTGGCACTTCGAGCCAGAAGGTCACTGGACCATCGTTCGTCAGCCGAACGAGCATGTGCGCCCCGAACTGTCCGGCGCCAACGGGATCGTGGGCGGCACGCGCCCGGCTGACCAGATAATTGAAGAGCGCCTTGCTCTCCTCGGGCGGTCCCGCGGCGGTAAAACTTGGCCGGGTGCCCTTCGATGTATCCGCCGCTAGCGTAAACTGAGGTACCAGCAGCAGACCACCGCCGACCGTCGTGAGATCCAGGTTCATTTTGCCGTCCCGGTCCGGGAAGATGCGAAAATTCAGCAGCCGTTCGAGTAAGCGATCAGCCTCCCGCTTGCCGTCGCCTCGCTGGATGCCGACGAGCACAAGCAGTCCGGCGCCGATTGCGGCGACCGTCTCGCCGTTAACCTCGACGCGCGCGTCGGTGATCCGTTGCAGTAAACCGATCACTGTCTGGACTCAGTCTGGCGCTCTTCAAGCGTTGCTCCCGCTTACGGTCGCTTTCCTTTAGGCGGCGCTTGCGCAGGCGGATCGCCGTCGGGGTGACTTCAACAAGCTCATCATCGGCTATAAATTCCATTGCCTGTTCCAGGTCGAAGTCGATCGGTGGTGTCAGCAGCAAGTTTTCGTCGTTGCCGGCGGCCCGGATATTGTTCAGTTGTTTGGCCTTCAGTGGATTGACGACCAGGTCGTTGTCACGAGAATGGATGCCGACGATCATGCCTTCATAGACCTCATCGCCGTGACCGATGAGCAAGCGGCCGCGTTCTTGCAGGTTGAATAGCGCATAGGCAAGCGCTTTACCGGCTCCGTTGGCGATCAGTACGCCGTTGGTGCGATTACCGATGAGGTCAGGTTTGGATGGCGCGAAACATTCAAACGTGTGGTACAGGAGACCCGCGCCCGAAGTCGCGGTAAGAAACTCGGTACGAAAACCAATCAATCCACGGGCGGGAATACGATAATCGAGTCGCACGCGACCCTTGGCGTCTGGTTGCATCTGTTGCAGTGCGCCCTTGCGTTCACCCAGGCGCTGCATAACGGTGCCCTGATGTTCTATCGGGATGTCGACGGTCAGCTGTTCGTACGGTTCATGCGCGACTCCGTCGATCTCTTTGACGATGACTTGCGGTCGGCCCACGGAAAATTCATAACCTTCCCGGCGCATATTCTCGATCAGGATCGCGAGGTGCAGTTCGCCGCGCCCAGATACGATCTGGCGTTTCGGGTCGTCGGTGGGTTCGACGGTCAGGGCAACGTTGTGGATCAATTCCTGTTCCAGCCGCTCGGCGAGTTGTCGGCTGGTGACGAAACGGCCGTCGCGGCCGGCGAGCGGCGAATCGGATACCTCGAAAGAGACGCGGACGGTCGGCTCGTCTACGACTAAGGGCGGCAGCGCTTCCACCGCTAAGGGCGCGCACAGCGTATCGGAGATCCGTACGTTCTCGATCCCGGTCACCGCAATGATGTCGCCGGCACTGGCAATTGTGCGCGGCTCACGGGTGAGGCCACTGAAACCCAGCACTTCGAGGATCTTGGCATTGCGCGGTTTGCCCTCGGTCGTTATCAACGTGATAGCTTGGCCTGGCTGTACCGTGCCCCGCTGGATCCGGCCGATACCGATTGCGCCGACGTAACTGGAATAGTCGAGCGAGCTGATCTGCATTTGAAACGGGCCCGTGTGGGTGACGTCCGGCGGTGAGACGGCTTCGATAATCATCTCGAACAAAGCGTTCATGTTGGCCTCGGGCCCACCCGGCTCGGTTCGCGCATAGCCGCAGGTCGCGGAGGTGTAAATAACTGGGAAATCCAGCTGCTCGTCGGTTGCACCAAGACGATCGAACAGCTCAAAGGTTTGATCCAGCACCCAGTCAGGGCGGGCGCCGTCGCGGTCGATCTTATTGATGACGACAATCGGCCGCAGGCTGTGGGCAAATGCCTTTTGGGTCACGAACCGCGTTTGTGGCATGGGCCCATCAACCGAATCCACTAACAGCAGCACCGAGTCGACCATCGACAGGATGCGTTCGACCTCTCCGCCAAAATCGGCATGTCCCGGCGTGTCGACAATGTTGATACGATAATCGCGCCACATGATTGCGGTATTCTTCGCCAGGATTGTGATGCCGCGTTCCCGCTCGAGGTCGTTACTGTCGAGGATCCGCTCGCGCCCTTGCGCGCCGCGCGCCAGCGTGCCCGATTGCTTCAGGAGTTGATCGACCAATGTCGTCTTCCCATGGTCGACGTGCGCGACGATCGCGATATTACGTAGATTGCTGCTCATGGACCCGGGAGTGTTAGAGGCGAAAGGCGCGCCATTATAAGGCGGGTGGGCGAACGGGGCCATAGCGCGTCGGCGGCTTGTTCGTATCCCGTGATTTTTTGCCCCGCCTCGATCACCTTGTGTCCTTTCGTCCGATTTGTGAGTATTCGCGAAATGAAACGGATCTATACCGCTGATGACCCGATCTTTATCGGCTATTTGCGGTCCCTGCTCGAGGCCGAAGGCATCGCCTGCAACGTGCGTAACGAATTATTGCTCGGCGCCAGCGGCGAATTGCCGCCTAATGAGTGCTGGGGGGAACTATGGGTGTTGGACGAAACAGACGCCGATGCTGCTTATGCCATTGTCAGAAATGCGCTCGAAGACCCGCCGGCTGATGCCGCGCCGTGGGAATGTCTCCACTGCCGAGAAGTGTGCGAGCCGCAATTCTATGCATGCTGGCGCTGCGGTTCGCTGCGTCGCTGAAGTTAAGACTTCAGCGCGGCACGTGGATCAACCCTGTGCCCAGGGCAGTCCACGGAATCGCCAGCCGTTGATGGTACCGCGGTGTTGCTGGTCGTCTTTGTCGCCTTCAAAGCCTTCTTCGACGTTGTACAGGCGGGTGTAGCCGTGTTCGCGCAGTCGTTCGGCGGCTTTCAGCGAGCGAGCGCCGCTGCGGCAGATCAATACCAGCGGCCGATCTTTGTTCCGATTGTCTCCCTCAGCGAGCGCCGCCTCCACGGCATCGGCAAAGTTTGGATTTTCGGTCCACTGTGGAAATTCTTTCCAGGGGACGTGTGTGGCGCCGAGGGGGTGGCCAACGTAATCGAACTCCACCTGACTCCTGACATCGATGAGCAGGGCATGCGATTCCTGATCCAATAGGGCCTTGGCTGCTGTCGGATTGATCCGAAGTATCTCAGTGATGTCCTCCATGGGGCCTCCTGTTGGGTTGGCGGATGAGTATAATGTGGCGGCTGTATGAAAATGTACATCATCGTGGCGAAGCTGCCCCACCGCTGCATTGAGGTCGTATTGTTCTCCGAGCATTCGAGGTATTGCCCATGAATCATGATGCGCCAGCGTCGATAGCAGCGGTCGACCTCGGCTCGAACAGTTTCCATATGATCGTCGCCGAAACGACCAACGGGCACTTTAAGGTCATCGACCGCGTACGCGAAATGGTACGTCTCGCGGCGGGCCTCGGGCCTGACAATAATATCGGCGAGGAGGCTATCACGCGTGCGACCGAATGCCTGCTGCGATTCGGCGAACGGATCCGCGATTTCGAACCCGGGAGTGTGCGTGTCGTGGGCACGAATACGCTGCGAAAGGCGCGAAATGGTCGCGCGTTTCGGGTACAGGCCGAGGCCGCGCTCGGCCATACGATCGATGTGATCTCGGGGCGCGAGGAAGCGCGACTGATTTACCTCGGTGTCTCACATGGATTGGAAGACGAATCCGACTTGAGGCTCGTGATCGATATCGGAGGTGGCAGCACTGAGCTGATCTTGGGCCGGCGCTTCGAACCGGTAATCATGGAAAGCCTGCACATGGGTTGCGTCAGCATGAGCGCGGTGCAATTTGCGGACGGCGGCATTACTGCTCGGCGCATGCATATAGCGGAGTTGAGGGCGCTGCAGGAACTCGAGCCGATAGAAGCCAGCTATCGCAACCACGGCTGGCAATCGGTGATCGGCGCGTCGGGAACGAACATCGCGATCCGCGATGTCATCGTTGCCAATGATTGGAGCAAGGATGGGATCACGAGGACCTCGCTGGAGCAACTGTGTGAAGTAATGATCACGGCGGGTCATATCGACAAGCTCGATCTGCCCGGCTTGTCCGATGAGCGGCGCCCGGTATTTCCCGGCGGTGTCGCGATCCTGCTGGCGATTTTCCACCTGCTCGATATCGAGCATATGCGGGTTTCTTCGAGTGCGCTGCGTGAGGGGTTGCTCTATGATTTGCTGGGCCGGATCCAGCACGAAGACGTACGCGAACAGACCGTTGACGGCTTGGTAGATCGCTATGGTATCGATCGTGCTCAGAGTTACCGCGTATTTTTGACCGCTAAGAATTTGTGGCAACAGATCGGTGGCCAGTGGGACCTGGTGGGGGAGGCGTGTGCACAGTCGTTACGATGGGCCGGCGCGTTGCATGAGATGGGCAGAGCTATCGCACACAGTCAATATCACAAACACGGTGGTTACCTGCTCGCGCATCTCGACATGCCGGGTTTTTCGCGCGGTGAGCAGCGCTGCCTTGCGGTACTCGTGGGTGGCCACCGGCGGAAGTTCCCGTTGGCCGAGTTCGACACGCTACCCGAACTGCCTCGCGGGCGAATCGAAAAACTCTGCGTATTACTCCGCCTCGCGGTCGTTCTGCATCGCCGGCGAAGCGAGACCGAACTACCGGATATCAACATCAAAGTGGACGAAAAGAAGATCAGGCTGCGTTTCCCGGGGGGGTGGCTGGATGAGCACCAGCTGACCGTCGCTGACCTTGAGCAAGAGGCGAGTTATCTGAAGGTGGTCGGTTACAAACTCAAATTCAAATAATCTTCATGCCCATGCGGATCCCATTACTCGCCTAGCTGCCCCAAAAGGAGTTGTTGGGCGTCACGCGGACGAGCGGAACCGGGTTTAACCTTTAGGTAGGTACCGTCGCTGCCTAATTGCCAGGCGCGTGTATTGTCGCTCAAATAATTGTTTAACCCCTGTTTGATGATCCGGTCGCGCAGGCGTTTATCTTCGATGACGAAGCAGGTTTCTATGCGGTTGAAAAAGTTCCGGCCCATCCAGTCCGCGCTGGACAGATAGACTTCCTTCTGGTTGTCGTTAAGAAAATAAAATACGCGCGTGTGTTCCAGAAAACGGCCTACGATCGATCTCACGGTGATATTTTCCGATATGTTTTCGATCCCCGGCCGCAGTGCGCAGACGCCGCGCACGAGCAGATCGATCTTGACCCCAGCCTGGGAGGCTTCGTACAGCGCCTGGATGACCTGGACCTCGATCAGCGCATTCATCTTCGCGATGATACGGGAGGGTTTCCCAGCGCGCGCATTATCCGCTTCGCGTTCGATAAATTCGATCATGGTTTTATGCAGCGTAAACGGAGATTGCAGCAGTTTCTTAAGCTTGCCGGCGCGCCCAGGCGCGGTGATTTGGTGGAAGATCTTCTGGACATCGACGCCGATCGCATTGTCTCAGGTGAATAAACCATAGTCGGTATACAGACGCGCG
>DAOWDI010000081.1 GCA_030639105.1 Gammaproteobacteria bacterium
GAGGGATTCGAACCCTCGATACGGGGTTACCGTATACACGCTTTCCAGGCGTGCGCCTTCAACCACTCGGCCACCTCTCCAAATTCTCTTTCGTCTTCTGATTCAATCCACCATTTATCGCGGTTAAGAGGGATTGACCCGAAAACGAAGCATCGTTTTATCGCCCCTGCGGGCACCCGATATGGGACTACTGTTATCGCCGAACATGACACTTTCCAGCCGTGCACCGCCAACCATCCGGTAACCGCTCCGGGTATACGCGAAATGCGAAGTTTAAGGCAAAAAGGCTGGCGTCGCGAATGAAAGGATGGGGAAGTCAAGCCGCCGATCGATGGCTCGCAATGTGGTTCAGCAGATCCACCTCGCCACGTCGCAGATCGCAGATCTCCGCGATCTCATCGATGCCCATGCCCTGCTCTACCATCCTGCGAACCTGCTCGTATGATTGTCTGCCGCTCGAATCGCTATGCAGATCGATGATATCGAGTTTCTTGAGCATAGTGTTCTGGCGCGCATCCTGAGAGCAGACGCGTTCCCCAATATTCCGGGAACATGCGAGCAAAGCCGCGACATCCTTATCCAGTGACTGCCGATCCTCGTGCTCACAGCGGATCAATCGGCGCAGACGTATCAACTCGGCGCGCTGCAGGTAGATCCCAATCCCCGCCGCGGCCAGCGCGACACATACGACCATCTCGAATAAGTAATTGCTGAACTCAAGCATAGGTATCTATCCGTTTGCCGTCATTGCCCGCATCCTCTGGCTCCACCTCTTCCGCCGGGGCATGTTCCTTACCCCGGTCCCACCGTTCGCGGTCGACCTTGCGCGGCGGGCGCACCACCGGGACCGGCTTTAACGGGTTAACATCCATGCCGGCTACCGTCAGGCGCGGCTACTGTTAGCGGCCCCCCGCCGACACACGCCCAAATATCTTCGATATCCAGCTGAATTTGCCGTTTCACGGATCTATCTCCTTACCGCGCTACACGGTGTCAAGAATCCGACGGATCGCTTCGATCGAAGATAAGTGAAGCATTCTTCGTGCCACATTCACCAAGCAGCCAGCCGATCACAGGATCCCGATCGCACCCGGTAGCGTCGTCACCCGCCTCAGCGTTTGCGGCCTCAGTGATTCTTCCCGCACCTCACTATTTGCGACCGGCCCGCCGGTGCCCACCGTCTCGTACTTAGCGACGGCAACCACGACGCGCCGGTTCTTGCGGCGCCCCGCTTCGTCACCATTGTCCGCGAGCGGATGAAACTCGCCGAAGCCGATCGCGGACATCAACTCGGGATCGATCCCGGCATCCGTAAAACGATCGACCAACGCCGCCGCACGCGCCGCCGACAGCTGCCAGTTGGACCCAAAGCGCCCGCCGCGCAGCGGAACATTGTCAGTAAATCCTTCGACGCGGATCGGCGTCGTTACGCCGCCGAGGACCGCTGTCATGCGTTTGATGACGGGATCCGCCCGCCGATTTATTTCGGCGCGGCCGCTGGCAAACAACAGCTCGCTCGGTAGCTCCACCTCGAGCCACAATCGGCCATCACGGACGATGACATCCGTATCTTCGATAAACGGCGCCATTGCCGTCTCGACTCTTTCGCCCACCGTGGCCTGGGGATCGAGATCGAAGGGTTTGATTTCCGCCTCTTGCGCAGGATCTTCCTCCAGCACCAGCTCTTCTAAGGTATCGGCGCTGACCGGTTCGCCCGGGGGCGCATGCGACCCGCCTAAGTCGATGGGGACGGGCCGGTGGGCGGTATCGTTGAACACGGTCACCATGGAATCGGAGAGCACCCGGAACTTGCCGTCGTTTACCGAGGATATCGAATACATAACCACGAAAAACGCGAATAGCAGGGTGATGAAATCGGCATAGGAAATGACCCAGCGGCTGGTGTCACCACTATCATTGAGCAGTTGCTGCTCGGCGCGCAATCTCTGCAGCGGGCTCAATATACCAGGCCCTGCAGGCGAGACTCGACGATGCGCGGATTTTCGCCTTCGGCGATCGCGGCCATGCCCACAATAATCATTCCCTGCTCCCGCGATTCCTCGCCAATGAGCGCCTTTAATTTGTTGCCGGCTGGGATAAATATGAGATTTGCGAGGCCAACACCATAGATCGTCGCGACGAAGGCAACGGCGATGCCCTGCCCCAGCAAAGCCGGGTCAGCAAGATTGTTCATGACATGGATGAGTCCGATCACGGCCCCCAGGATCCCGAGGGTCGGTGCGTACCCGCCCATGCTCTCAAACACGCGTGCTGCCTGTAAGTCGCGCAGTTCACGCGCCGCGGAATCGAGTTCCAGGGTTTCGCGAATGACCTCGGGCTCGTTACCGTCGATGAGCAGCTGCAAACCTTTACGCGCGTACTCGTTGCGCACGCTCTGGACGATGTTTTCCAGTCCCAGCAGGCCGTCCTTGCGCGCGACACGGCTCCAACGCACAAGGTCTTTCATGGTCTTATCCAGCCTGCGCGTGGGCGGTACGAAGATCCATTTGAGCATGCCGAGCGAACGCACGAAAACGGGCAGTGGCGATTGCAGCATCGTCGCCCCAATGGTGCCACCGACGACGATCAAGATCGCGGGACCATTGACGAGCATGCCAACATGGCCGCCCTCCAGATGCTGGCCGACGACGATTGCGACTACCGCAAGCAGGATCCCGAATACACTCAGAAAATCCATTGCGAAATCATCCTATGGCGGTGGAGCGGATGCGCGCGGGCTAGGCCACGGCGCGGCACCCACGAACGTATTCTATTCTGTCGCGCAGCGTCTCCACCGTATATGGCTTAACGATATACCCATCCACGCCGGCCGCCTCAGCCATCAAGATCTCCTCTCGACGCGCCTCCGAGGAGACCATCAGCACCGGCAGATCGGCCAGCACAGGATCCGCGCGCACCGCCCGCAGTAAGTCGATACCGGTCATCCCCGGCATGTCCCAATCGGTAATCAGGAAATCGAACCGGCCCTCAAGCAGCAGTACAAGCGCCGCGAGTCCGTCGTCGGCTTCTTCGACATTCGCATACCCAAGTTTGCCAAGCAGCGTCCGCGTAATCTTGCGCATGGTTGAGAAATCATCGACGACGAGGATTTTCGTGCCCTTCTCCACACCCTTGCCTCTATTCTGATCACCTATCGCCAGCAGCAAGTTGCTCATCGGATGATATACAATCCGTATCGTCCACCGGTGAGATCCTGCCGCGTATTCGGTCTGCTTGGACTGAACGCATCCGCCGCGTGCTTGCATGGTGCACCGGCTCCTCTCGTTTATCGGCCCTCTCCTCCAATATCTTGAACGCGAGCCCGGGATCCACGACTGACCCAGCGGCCTTCTGGATCCAACACTCTCAAACCAGCTCCAGTATCCGTGTCGCGATCCAACGATAGGACCTTTTCCTCCAGTCTCTCGAAAGATCTGCCGGGGTCTCACCCCGCTTCTGTATTGTTTACCGAGTCCACTCGGCCATACGGGTCTTCAGGCGTATCAAGGCCTGGGAGTGGATCTGGCAGACACGGGACTCGCTCA
>DAOWDI010000193.1 GCA_030639105.1 Gammaproteobacteria bacterium
CCGTGCCGGTTGAAAAACGCTTCCTCAAAAGGAAATAGCACCAATAGCAGGTCGAGTCGATCCGCGATCTTCATGGCCCGCGATTGGCGCCATGCCCATATCTGTGGGGCGACGTAGTGGACCGTCTTTATGTTTTCCGCATGCAGCCGTGCTTCGATGCCCATCACAAAATCCGGTACATCGATACCGATGAAGACATCGGGTCTCACGTTGAGATAGTACTGACAGATCCGCTCCCGCAGACGGCGTAGTCGCGGGTATTCGCGCAGAACTTCGACGAAACCCATCACCGATAGCTCATCGATGCTTGCTATGGCTTCACACCCGGCCGCCGTCATTTTTGGCCCCGCCATTCCAGTAATCTTGAGTTCGGAGCAACGTTGTCGCAACGCAACGATAAGCGCCGCTCCGAGTTGATCTCCGGATGATTCCCCGGCGACGATACCGACATGCAACATCCTATTACGCCAGGCCGCGGATCATGGCGGGGGCGCCGCTTATTCTAGCGAACGATACCTCGCTCAGACTCTTCAATGAAATTCACCAGCTGCACAATCTCCGGGACATCGCCGGCGCCAACTTTCAACCGAGTCAACGCCTCTTGCAATGTTAACCCTTCTCGATACAAGGTTTTATATGCCCGCTTTAACTTCGCGATAACATCCTTATCGACCCCGCGCCGCTTTAAGCCCTCACGGTTAATGGCCCGTGCGTGCGCGGTGTTACCTTCGACCATAATGAATGGTGGGACGTCTTTGACGATTATCGCGGCAATTGCCGAAAATGCTCCGTCGCCCATCCGGCAGAATTGATGTACACCGGTAAAACCACCAAGAATGACGAAATCGTGGATCTCGACATGACCAGCAAGCGTCGAGTTGTTGGCAAAAATTGTATGGCTTCCAACTTGGCAGTCGTGGGCAACATGACAATAGGCCATAATCCAATTATCGTCGCCCAAAGACGTCACGCCGCCACCGTGAGGCGTACCACGATTGATGCTGCAGTATTCCCGAATGACGTTTCCGGCCCCAATGACCAACCTCGAATCTGATGCGGACTTGAATTTCTTGTCTTGCGGATCCTCACCGATCGAGCAAAAGTGGTAAATCTTATTGTTGGTGCCGATCTGCGTCGGACCTTTTAGCACCACATGTGAACCGATCCACGTACCCGCGCCAATCTTGACATCGGCGCCGACGGTAGACCATGGGCCAATAGCGACGTCATCGCCAATCTCCGCATCCGGGTGGATAAGTGCGGTGGAATCGATCAACGCACGCCCTCCATTTCCGTCGTCATGAACTGCGCGGTCGACACGAGTTCATCATCGACGTGTGCCGCCGCGTCAAAGCGGTAGATACCCCGAAGCTGTCTGGTCAAACGCGCTGTAATAATCAACTGGTCTCCCGGCCCCACGGGCCGCTTGAAGCGCGCCTTGTCAATGCCGACGAGATAGTACGCTGCGTCACTATTGCATTGCCTTTTGTGTGAATAAAATGCGAGGACCCCGGTTGACTGCGCCATTGCCTCGAGGATCAAGACGCCGGGCATAATGGGCTGAGCAGGGAAATGCCCCTGAAAGAATGGCTCGTTTATAGTGACGTTCTTTACGGCCGTAATAGAATCAAACGCTTCCACCTCGAGAACCTTGTCAATGAGAAGAAACGGATACCGATGAGGCAGCATATCGAGAATATTATTGATCGTTATATCACTCATAGAGCGTCCCCCCGCTAATTGCCCGATTCAGGTGCCGGCAACGTGCACCAAAATTGTCTCTATTCGTCCGCCAAAATGCCGCGTTCAGAGAGCATCGACACCTGCCTCCACCATTGCCGGCTGCGTCTCACCGGCCATCCCGAAGAATAGGCCGCGCCGGATTTGCTGAGCGATTTCGTCACCATGCTCATCGCGGTAACCCGAATGTTAGGCGCGATAGATACACCTTCGCCAATCCCAACCGCCCCACCGATAACGCAACCGTCCCCGATAGTCGCCTCCCCGGCAATTGATGTACGCGCCGCGACCGCCGTATCCTGTCCGATTACCACGCCATGCCCAATATGTACATGATTATCAATCTTCGCCCCCGACATAACGGAGGTATCTCCAATAGCACCGCGATCGACCGTAACGCTGCTTCCGAGATGGACATCGTCCCCGATCTCGACACCCCCGAAACTGGGCAGCTTCAACCAGTTCTTCGAATCACGGACGTACAAAAAGGGCTCACCGCCGATAGAACTATTCGAGCCGACCAAGACTCTATTGCCGAGATTAGCTCCCGCTTCAATTATAACGTTTGCACCGACGTTACAGTAGCTGCCGATCCGTACACCATCACCGATCGTGCAGCCTGAACCGACAATGGTACACTGACCGATCGTTACTGCATGCCCGAGACTAACCGTGGGCGCCAGCGTAGCGCTCTGATCTACGCATTGATAATCCTGCGGAGGACGATGGCTGGCATCGCTGACACGTGATGCGTGGGGTAAGCATTCGCCGGCTCGGGCGCAGCCAATCAGTAGATTTTCGACGATGAGAGGTTCGGCCTGACAATGAGCGACCGACCCCGAGTCGATAATTATCGCGCTGGCACGACAGATAGGCAATCTCTTCCGGTGCCGAATGCTTGGAAGGAAACTCAGGTCGCCGGGCATGGCCAGATCGAGCGGCGCGATCCGACCTAACTCGGTATCCGATTCCGTTACCAATGTGCCCTGGATGCGGCGCGCAAGTTCACTTAATCGCAGAGCCATTCCCAACTACTATTGTACCGACCTGTACAGCACTTCGGTCAGCGCCGCGTCATGCTTTGCTGTTCGCCGCACTATGGGGCAGAAACGAATTTCTATTTCTTCAGACGGTTGATAACCTTATCCGTAATGTCGACCGCTTTGCTGTAGTGTATGACACCTTCGCCCAGGATCAGATCATATTTTTCGCTTTTTCCGACTTTGCGTATCGCCTCGACGATATCACGCTGGATCTTCCCGAATTCCTCATTACGACGGAAATTCACATCTTCTCTGAATTCGTCCTGATCGCGCTTAAGTTCGCGCCGCTTATTAATGATGTTGCGTTCGAGCCGGGAACGCTCCGTCTCACTCATGATAGCGCCGTCCTTGACTATCCGGTCTTCCAGACCCTTGAGCGCCTTCTGTGCGGCCACAAGTTCACGATCTCGTGGCGCGAATTCTTTTTCCAATTTTTTTCTAGCGACATCGGCCTGCGGGGCGGCCTCGAGAACCCTGACAGCATTGACGAAACCAATCTTATTATCTGCCGCCAAAGCATCTCCACAAACCACGGATAATGCGACCAATAAAACAAAAAAAAGATGAAAGCTAAATATTTTCAATGCTAGTTACTCCGTACTATGCGTGATTTCATGTTAGAACGACGTGCCAAAGGTAAACTGAAAATTCTGTATCTTGTCACCGTCTTTATCATTAAACGGCTGTGCAATACTAACCGATAACAATCCGAACGGGGACAGCCAGATACCGGAAAGGCCACCTGACATGCGCAGATCGCCGAGGTCTAAGCTCTCATCGGCACCATAAACATTCCCGGTATCAAAAAATCCAGTCAGACGTACGGACTTGAATTCGGCTAAAAACGGCACCGGAATGATGACCTCGGCATTTCCGACCAGCATCGTGTCACCACCCAGCGCACGCCCGGAGATATCCTTGGGCCCCAGGGAATTTTCTTCAAAACCCCTTACTGTTCGCGGACCGCCCGCGTAAAAATTCTCAAAGAACGGCAGTTCTTGAGTGTCTCCATAGGCGTCGCCGTAACCTACCCGTCCTTTTAGCAGGAGAACATAGTTCTTGATCAGCGGAACGAATAGACGAGTATCGTAATCGAGCTTCCAGTACCTCAAATCGCCGCCTGGAACGGCGCCTTC
>DAOWDI010000052.1 GCA_030639105.1 Gammaproteobacteria bacterium
CGGAAACACGCCGCCTTCGGTATTTGCCTCACGCGGCTCAGCGGAGATGAACTCCCACACCTTGACGCCGTAGTGGCGGATCTTGGCGCCCACGCCCATGTCGTTAGGGCGAAACACACGCACAAGCTTGGCTACCGGCAGCTCGATGAGCTTACCCCAAACCGTGCTTACGGCGATGGTGTCACGCTCGATCTCCGAATACAGGCGAGTCAGTTCCAAGTTGAGTTCGTCGTATTGCTCATCGAGGCGGCGACGTTCGGCCGCCATCGCCTGATAGGGTTGCTCGTCACTCACACCATCTGAGCGCAAGCGCTTCTCGCGCAACCGGATCCGCTCCATAGCATAATTGATCCTGCCGATGTCCGTCCTTTCTATATCTCTAATCTGCTCGCCGAGAAGGGTTTTTCGCGCAATACTTTGTTGCAGCGCCACCCACGCAGCGTCGCCGGCTACCACACTCTGCCCATGGCGCTTAACTGCGTGTAAGTAGCCGTAGAAATTACCCCATTCGTTACGCTCGGCGACAATGGCCTTTTTTGGCCGCGAACGCGAACTAATGTCGGTTTCGTTGATCCAGATGAAATCGGCGCCGGCCAGATCGCGATTGCCAACCTTCACCAGATACCGGGTCACGAATTCCATACCTTCGGGGACAAACCCGCCAGAGCCACGCGCGCGATCAGCACTGACTACTTCTTCATTGACGAGGTTACCGAGCAGGGTCATAGCCGCACCATCGGCTTCTCGCAGTTCAATCGATTCCACGGCATCCGGCCAGAAATGGCCAAGCCCGCGTGAGGCAATCAACAACAACAAGCCGAATACTATGACCAGGTTGAGGCTCACCATGCCGGCGCTCAACCAGACCCACGGACTGCCGCTGTCTATCCACGTCCTCGTCGATTGGAAGCGTTTCACGATACGAACTATAGATTGCCGTATTTAACCCGCAGTCGCTGGCGTACAATCTCGGCGACGGTGTTGACGATAAACGTAACCAGAAACAGCACCAGCGCGGCCAGAAATAGAACCCGGTAATGGGTGCTGTTGACCTCAGATTCCGGCATTTCGACGGCGATATTCGCCGACAGGGCGCGGAAACCCTGGAAGATATTGATGTCTATAATCGGCGTATTACCGGTAGCCATGAGTACGACCATGGTTTCACCGACGGCGCGCCCGAGCCCGATCATCACCGCGGAGAAAATGCCCGGACTCGCGGTCAGGATGACCACACCGATGACCGTTTGCCAGGGCGTCGCGCCAAGCGCCAGCGACCCCGCAGTCAGGTGCCGCGGTACGCTAAATACGGCATCCTCGCTGATCGAGAAGATCGTTGGAATGACGGCGAAACCGATCGCCATTCCAACGACGAGTGAATTCCTCTGGTCATACTTGATGCCGAGTTCATTTGACAGCCATAGCGGCAGGCTGCCATCGAAAAACATCGTCTCGAGCGGATGACTCAGTGCTAGAGACAACCAGATCCCGAGACAGACCACCGGGATCAGCAAAGCGGCCTCCCATCCGTCGGGAATTAGATTCCGCGGCGGCCGCGGGAGTTTCCCGAACGTCCACGACGCGAGGATGAAGGATCCGGGGATCAGGACGAAGGCCAGGAATACGCCGCTCAAGTACTCTTCGATCAAAGGCGCGAGCCATAATCCCGCAAGAAAACCCAAGATCACGGTCGGTAGCGCGGCCATGACCTCCACGGACGGCTTGACGAACGCGCGCATCTTCGGCGTCATGAAGTAGGCAGTGTAGACGGCGCCGAAGATAGCCAGCGGTATCGCGAACAGCATGGCGTAGAACGCTGCCTTTATCGTGCCGAACGTCAATGGTGTCAGGCTGAATTTGGGTTCGAAATCACTGCTCGCCGAAGAAGACTGCCAGATGTACTGTGGCTCGGCACGACTCTCATACCACACTTCACCCCACAGCGCGCTCCACGAAACCTCAGGATGTTCGTTGTGCAGGCGGTGTATTTCGACCCACCCGCTATCGGCCACAGACAGCACCACATCGGCGCGCGGGCTGATGGCAACGCCGCGCAGCGCTTCAACGGAAATTTTTTCGACCAACAGTACGCGCTCCGAGGTCGTATGGAAAAGCCCGAGATTGCCGCCCGTGTCCGCCGCTATAAAACCCTTGCGGAAATATTCCGGTGTCACGATGGCAACGCCCGTCGCAAAGGCATCGAAACCCCGCACCGGCACGAGGCTGTAGTTGTTGTCCTCATCGCGCAGGGGAAACCACTGCGCGATCCGTCCGCTCGAGTCGCCGATGAGGATGGAGATGCCGCCGCTCAACGATTCGAGCGCCGTGAGCCTGGCGCCCTTCTTGACGACGTTAACAAGGTCCAGCAGCCGCGGCTTGCGTTTGTCCTGGATATCGAAATAGCTGATCCGCCCGTCCGCGGACGCCACGTAGAGTTCGCGTTGGTCGACATCGACGAGCAGGTATGCCACTGCGTAGTCGACGCTGCGCAGTTGCACATGATGAGTTTCAATTTGAGTCTCGTCGCCGAGCAGCGAACTCTCCACTTTGAGATGCGTCAGCACCGTGGCCCCGTCTTGCGCGGTTGACGCAATGGTCGCCTCCTGCGCGCCATATTGGGCAGCGATCAGCATCACCCGCGCACCGGCGACGTGGCCGAGGTCGATCGGTGTGGGCGTCAAGGGATATTCGAGCGACGGGGTGATGTGTCGTTTGTCGTCGGGATAATCGATCGCGTAGTGCGGCCTGACGACGACGGCGGTGCCGTCATCGAATGCCAGGAACACGTCGCCGGCAGCAGGATCGCCGCGCGCGATTGCGATGACGGAGTGGGTATCACTGTGCGCGATGGTTCCGTGCTCAATCGGGGATCCGGTCGCCGCGGCGAAGAACAAATACTCGCCGGTCGTTGTTATCGCCAACCCAATCTCGGCATATTCGTCGATCGCCATGTGGGCGATGTCGGTACCTGTAAAGGGGAGCTGATAACCCGCCGCCGCCTCGATCCGGGGACCCGCGAATAACGGGACGACGACGTAGACCAGGTAAAAGAAGATCATCACAATCGTGATGATCACGCCAATGCCGCCGACCGCCATGGCACGACCACACGCACGGTCTTTGAGCATGCGCCAATTACGACGGCGAATTGCCGTCGGCGAAGCTACATCGAGGATGCTTTCCACCCGTTCTTGCTAGTCTATACCAGTCATCTCACCGGCCGGAGGCGCCAACCGGCGAACCCGGCTACTCGGCCAGTATCGGATCATATTCAGCGACGACCTTTGCGGGTAACGGGATGTAACCATCCTTGACCACCACCTCTTGGCCGGTCTTGGACAGGATCATACGGAGAAATTCACGCTCCAGCGGAGCCAATGGTCTGTTAGGATGCTTATTGACGTACACATAAAGGAAACGGGCGAGCGGGAATTTACCGCTTATCGCGCTTGCGGGTGTCGCCTCGATGAACGCCCCGCCGTCCTTTTTCGACAGCGGGATCGCGCGCACACCGGAGGTGCGATAGCCGATCCCTGAGTAGCCAATCCCGTTGATCGATTTCGTCACACCCTGAACCACGGATGCCGACCCGGGTTGCTCGTTGACAGAATCCTTATAGTCCCCCTTACACAGAGCCTTGAACTTAAAATAGCCGTAGGTTCCCGATACCGAGTTTCGTCCGTAGAGTTGGATCGGCCGTATAGCCCATTTGCCGGTCATTCCGAGATCGCCCCACACGGTGATGTCCCGCTCGTAACCGCATTTGCGGGTTGCGGAGAAGATCGCATCGACCTGTGCAATTGAGACCCCAGCGATGGGGTTGTCTTTGTGCACATAGACCGCGAGAGCATCGATCGCGACCGGCACGGCGGTCGGCTTGTAACCATGCCTGCGTTCGAAGGCTTCGATCTCTTTTCCCTTCATCTTGCGGCTCATTGGACCTAGATTCGAGGTGCCCTCGGTCAGCGCGGGCGGCGCCGTACTCGACCCGGCTGCTTGGACCTGAATATTGACATTCGGGTACAGGCGTTTGAATTCTTCACTCCACAGGGTCATCAGGTTTGCGAGAGTGTCGGAGCCAACGCTCGAAATGTTGCCCGAGACTCCGCTTACCTTGGCGTAGCCGGCCAGAGCCGAATTGACGGCATCCTCGGCTGAACTCACGGTGCTAGCAACGAGGATCACTGCCGAGACAACGTTAACAACCAGATCTTTCATCATGTTCCCTCCGCGGGGTAGGCCATGACACAATGCGCCATGGGAGCCGCGGGAGCCATTAGACAGCCGATTTATTACATGAATGTGACAATCACGCGATGGGTCAATGAGGGGCAAAACTCTCGCGAGGCACGCTCCGACAGGCTCCTAGTACTCGGCGGTGATGTAGCAGATCCATCCCGCGTCGGATTCGGCGTCTTCGACCGGCAAGAATTCGCCGTCGCCTTCTTCTTCGTCATCATCCCAGCCCTGCCAATAGACGGTCACCTTGCTGAAACCAGCCTCGGTGAGGATCTCTCGGATCTCGGGCAGGGTCCACAGACGCCACTCATAGCTGAAGGCCTTTTTCAGGCGGGAGCCATCTTTGAATTTGAAATGGATATGACAGCGCATGATGCCGGTGATCGGGTTGTACGCCGCCTGATGCCAGGTGTAGGTGTAGTCGTCGTACTTCGTATGCTCCTTCACCACATAAGAGGCATCATAGCCGCCATAGCAATCGAGGAAAAATATCCCGTCATCACCCAGCGATGCATGAACATTGGTGAAATAATCCCGCAGGCGTACTCGATCTTTGATCAACCAATAGCTGAAATTCATCGCCAGCACAATGTCGTGGCCGCGGCTGTCAACATCGGTGACATCGGCGTTTAGCAGTGCAATTCGCTCCTGTTGCGGATCCGACAGCTTGGCAACATGCCGTTTGCGGCCCCA
>DAOWDI010000166.1 GCA_030639105.1 Gammaproteobacteria bacterium
ATGACCACCTCTTCGACGCAAAAGGCAAAGTTCAATGCTGAATACTGGGGCAATACCGCTACGGTCTTCGCGAGTTCAAGCGGAGTCCAGTCCGATAGCACTCGACCGTTGATGCGGGTTTCCCCGCTGTCGGCGACCCACTCACCGGTAACGGCACGCAACAGGCTCGATTTCCCGGCGCCGTTTGGTCCCAATACAGCAATGATTGTCCCGGGTTGCAGGGCGAGATTGATATCGGTCAGTATGGCCTTGCCGGCGAGACGAAAACTGAGCCGGCTAACTACCAGCGACATAATATTCGCTACCGTTCGCTCGTCGACCGCATACGGATCAACAGTGAGAAAAAAACCGGCGCACCGATTAAAGCGGTCAGGATCCCCGTCGGCAGTTCAGCCGGCGCGACAACGATGCGTGCCAGGCTATCAGCCAGGACCAACAAAATACCGCCGCCTAATGCGGATGCCGGGATCACGTAGTGGTGATTCGGGCCAATGATCAAGCGCACGATATGCGGAATGACGAGGCCGACAAAAGCGATGATCCCGGCGACCGCGACGGCACTCCCGACCCCGAGTGCGGTCAGCGCGATTAAACGTCGTTTCAAGCCTTCCACATCAACACCCAGGTGACGTGCCTCGGATTCGCCGAGCAACAGGGCATTGAGCGCCGCGCTTTGCCGAGGTAAGACGACCAGTAGTAACAGTGTTATTGCTGCTGCAAGCGTCACTCGTTGCCAATCCGCGCCGTCCAAGCTACCCATTTGCCACAGGCTGATGCGACGTAGCATGTCGTTATCGGCAAAATAGCTAAACAGATTATTCAGCGCAGCGGCGAGCGCGCTGATTGCGATCCCTGCGAGTAACATCGTCGCCACGGCCGTGCCCGTGCTTGAGGTTGCGATCCGGTAGACTAGGACGACAGCGATGAATCCGCCGATCGACGCACCGAGTGCAACTATCGGCAGCCCGGTGAACTGGCTGTTTTGTAACCATGCGCCACCAAAAACAATCACACAACTAGCGCCGGCGGACGCACCGCTGGTGACGCCGATCAGCGACGGATCGGCCAGCGGGTTACGGAATAAGCCCTGCATTGCCGCGCCACATACGGCGAGCGTAGCGCCGACTAAACAACTCAACAACAAGCGCGGCAAGCGGATCGCCGACAGAATCAAGATGTCCTGGGCATAGTCGCTATGCCCAGGGTCAGCCGCGATCGCGATGAGATGGCGTGGCGAAATCATGACCGGTCCGCTGAGCAATGCCGCGACTAACGCGAACGGCATGGCCACGGCCAATACGATTAACAGCCTGCGGGGTGGCCAGCGCCGCTCGGCGATCAGCATCGGGGTGTCCGCTTGACGCAGCGAGGGCTCGGTTCGTAATGCCGGATCGCCATCGTCTCAGGACAACGAGCATGTATTCATCTGTTGCCGCCTGAGACCCAGCGGCATGTTGGCAAGATCGAGATATTGCGAGATGTCGACGGCGATCCGATCGAGAGCCTCTTGCCGCCGCTGTTTGCGATCGATCGATTGCGGCTCGACCAGACCGGCCCAGGCCAGTAATGCGGCGAACGCCGCGGGTTCGTCGAACAAGCCATGCAGGTAAGTCCCGATGATCTGCCCATCGGCAGAAATCGCACCATCGCTGTAACCGTTTGACAGTACTAACGCCGGCCGCTCTAGTGCGGCACCGGTACTTATACCACAGTGAATCTCATAACCTTGCAGCGCGGCTCTAGTGGGCAAACAAACGAGTGTTCCGCGTGTGTGCTTTAGACGTTTTCGTGGGACCAAGCGCGTTTCAATGTCGAGCAACCCAAGTGCCGCACACATTTGTGGCGGGCCTTCGACGCCGTCGGGATCATTAATCGAGCGTCCGAGCATTTGAAACCCACCGCAAATCCCAAGCACCCGGCCACCGTAACGAAGGTGCTTGTTTAACGCCGGCACCCAACCATTCTCGCGCAGCCAGCGCATATCGTTTAAGACATTCTTACTACCGGGGAGAATGATCAGATCGGCCGCCGGTATCGCATCGCTTGCGCCAACAAATTTCAGGTCGATTTGTCGGTGTTCGCGCAGCACATCGAAATCCGTATGATTGCTGATGCGTGAAAACACCGGCACGACGACCTTAATCGACGCCGCGCTGGCATCAAATTCCTGCTCCGCGTCTATCGCGTCTTCGCCGTCCAAATACAATCCGTGCCAGTAAGGTAAAACGCCGTATACAGGGTTGCCAGTTTCCTTTTCCAGCCACTCGATGCCCGGCCGCAACAGCGACGGGTCGCCACGAAACTTGTTGATCACAAAGCCAAAAATGCGTGCTCTCTCACTCGCGGACAGGCACGCCAAGGTGCCGACAAAATGGGCAAATACGCCCCCTTTGTCGATATCGGCGATCAGTACGACCGGGCAATCAACGGCCTCGGCAAACCCCATATTCGCGATGTCACCGTCTCGCAGATTTATTTCGGCCGGACTACCCGCGCCCTCAATCAACACAATATCGTAGTCCTGGCATAGGCGCCGATACGCCTCGACGACGATGCTCAGGGCCTGTGGTTTAAACGCGTGGTAGGTGCGTGCATCCATGTTGCCTATCGCCTGCCCGTTGACGATCACTTGCGCGCCGATATCACTCGATGGTTTCAGCAGGATCGGGTTCATGTCCGTTTGCGGCTCGACGCCACACGCCACGGCCTGTAAGGCTTGGGCGCGGCCTATCTCGCCGCCGCTGACGGTGACTGCGCTGTTGAGCGCCATATTCTGAGGTTTGAATGGGGCAACGCGGATCCCCTGTTGCGCCAATACCCGACCCAGGCCAGCGACCAACGTCGTCTTGCCGGCATCGGACGTTGTCCCTTGGATCATGAGACTGATCGCCACGTTAAAAATCCACGCCCTCGCATGCTTTGATCCCGGCCTTGAACGCGTGCTTGATATTTTTTACTTCCGACACGGTATCCACGAACTCACGCAGTGCTGTCCCGCCGCCGCGACCCGTGACCACCACGCTTTGGTCATGTGGGCGCTTAGCGAGCGCCGCGAGAATCATGCCCTCATCAAGATAAGCGTAGCTCAGCATGTAGGTCAGTTCATCAAGGACGACCAAGCGACAATCATCATCGGCCAGCATGCGTGCGGCAACCGCCCACGCTTGTTCCGCCGCGGCAACGTCTTTATCACGATCCTGAGTATCCCAGGTAAACCCGGTGCCCATTCGATACAACTCTACCTGTGGGCAATTCGCCGCCAGGTACAGTGCTTCGCCACTATCGCGTGCGCCCTTAATGAACTGCACAATACCAATTTTATGGCCATAACCCAGAGTGCGCATCACCATCCCGAACGCAGCACTGGTCTTGCCTTTACCATCGCCGCTTAAGAGAATGGCAACACCGCGTTCCTCCGTCGCCTGTGCGATACGCGCATCGACGCCAGTCTTTTGTTTTTGCATCGCTTTCTTGTGAGCGGCCGCGCTTTTTCTTCTATTCATGAACGTACCCTTCAAGAGTTCGCCCACCCCATCGTTATGCCGTTGCCGCTGATTGCATCGCACGTGAGTCGGGTTGTTGCGACCGTGTGGCGCTAATAGGTTGCGTGAATGCCGATCTGGGCAATGCGGCCATAGGTCCGATAGGAATCTGTGGCTGTGGCTAGATTCAGCAGGTAGTTCTCATCGAAAATATTGTCGAGCCGTCCCGAGATGCGAAAATTGTTGTTGAAATAATAGTTCAAACCTGCCCCAAAAAGCACAAAGCCATCTATCGATTGACCGGCTCGGTCGTGGCGGCCACTCTCAGCTTGCATATCCAACGAGACATCGAACTGACCAATACGCCGGTATACTTCCGCGTTCGCGGCAAATTCCGCACGGTCGTCGAGGAATTCGTCCGTCGTGTCATCGCGTGCGTCGAGGTAACTCAGATTCGCGCTGAGGTTCCAATCTTGATAGGAATAGCTGGTTTCGAATTCGACACCTTGCAAGGTTGCCTCCGCGGTATTGTTGGCGGTAAAGGTTATCGAATCGAAACCGATCAAATCCTGTATATCCGTGTGGTAGGCGTTCAAACGCCAGCGTGCGCCGAAGTGCTCGCCGTTTAGACTGATTTCGACAGTTTCAGATTCTTCCGGCTTGATGTTCGGATTACCAAAGAACGGGAAATAGAGATCGTTAAAACTCGGCGCCCGAAATGCCGTTCCGTAGCTAACCATGCCGGCAAGATTATTCATGAAAGCGTATTCCAGTGCGATACTGCCATTGGTGTCATCGCCGTAACGTTCATTATCGTCGTAGCGTACACTGCCGACCGCCGACAGCTTGCCGTAGCGGCCCTGCCATTGGAAAAATCCGCCGATGTTATCGCGCGTGGTGACCGCGAAACTACTCAGTGTGTCGACTCGGTCATCATAATATTCCACCCCGGCCGTTAGCGTGTGGTTCTCGTGCACCTGATAATCGGCTTGCAACTTCGAGCTGAGTCGCCGGGTAGTGATATCGGATCCGAATACTGGAATTTTGACCTCGTCGCGGAAGTAGCCTACGTCAAAACTCAAACGCATTATTTCGCTCGGCGTATAAACGAATTTCAACACGCTGTTATCCACTTTCGTGTCGGAATCGTAGTTGTGGCCTGGGCCAAACAGATTATCAAATTCGGTGTATGCATCAGTGCGCAAGATACTAATCTGCGCATTCAACCGATCGAACAGACGATAGTTGGCCGAGACGTTGAACGCGAATTCATCGAATCTATCCCGATCCGCGTTGCCACCAGTCTTGACGGTCGTACGATCGAGCCCCGCTGCATTTTCGTAGGAGAATGTGGCGTGAAAGCCGCCGCGATCGTTGCCTGCCCCGAGGTCCGCTGTATATTCCTGTGTGTCGTCGGTGCCGTAGCGCACGTGAAGTTGGGGCGTTAAGCGCGGTCGTTTGCCTTTCTTGGTGAGTATCTTAATAACG
>DAOWDI010000076.1 GCA_030639105.1 Gammaproteobacteria bacterium
ATCGCGGTCCAGATCGTGCTGGCCTGGCTGCTGACCCGGCTGCCCATCATGCGGCGCACCTTCAACGGCCTGAACGACGCTGTCCTTGCGCTACAAAACGCGACGGAGAGTGGCAGCACTTTCGTCTTCGGATTTCTCGGCGGCGGACCACAACCGTTCCTCACCGATCCCCCGGGGAGTACCTATATCCTCGCTTTTCGGGCACTACCCCTGATCCTGGTGCTCAGCGCGCTAACCGCTTTGCTTAACCACTGGCGGGTCCTGCCCACGGTGGTGCGTTTATTTTCGCTCCTGCTGGAGAAGACATTCCACATCGGCGGTGCGGTTGGTCTCGGAGCTGCCGCAAATGTCTTTGTCGGGATGGTCGAGGCACCGTTATTCGTGCGGCCGTATCTCGTGCGCCTCTCAAGGAGTGAACTATTCGTGCTTATGTGCACCGGCATGGCAACGATCGCAGGAACTGTACTGATCCTCTATGCCGGATTCCTTGCACCGATCATCCCTGATGCCATCGGCCATTTGCTCATCGCCTCTATAATCAGCGTTCCGGCGGCGATCGTCATGGCCCACATTATCGTGCCGGAAACCGAGCCGCCGACAGACGGTCGCTGGGTACCGCCCGAGGAGACTTCGAGCGCCATTGCCGCCATCACCAACGGTACCCACAATGGTTTGCAACTATGCCTACACATCGCAGCAATGCTGATCGTACTGATCGCCCTGGTCAGCCTCATGAACATCATTCTATCGGTCTTATTGCCGTCGGTCGGCGGACAGCCGGTGAGCCTGGAACGGATCCTGGGACTGATCATGGCGCCGATGGCCTGGTTAACCGGTATCCCGTGGTCGGATGCGCCGAGGGCCGGCCAATTCCTCGGCATCAAGACCGTAATAAACGAATTTATCGCCTACCGACAATTTGCGGACGTTGCCGCGGCTGAGTTTTCGCCGAGGTCGCGACTCATCATGCTGTACGCAATGAGCGGTTTCGCGAATATCGGCAGCTTAGGGATAATGATTGGCGGGATCGGTGCCATGGCGCCCGAACGCCGCAACGAAGTGATCAAACTTGGTCCGCTCGCGATAGTCGGCGGCACGTTGGCCACCTTGAGCACCGGCGCTGTGATCGGACTGCTAGAAATTTAGCGGATCTACCGGGATTCTTTACACCTGACGCAGGCCGCCGCGAACGGAATCGCATCCAGGCGTGCAGCTTCGATTTCTTCCCCGCATCTCACGCAAACCCCGAACTCGCCGCTGTCGATCCGACTGAGTGCGGCATCTATTGCACATAATTCATCCTTAAGACTGTCGTCGAGTGCAAAGACAACTTCGTCATTTTGCCGTTCGGTCGCCTGCTCTTCGAAATCAGCGCTCAACGGTCCATCGTGATGTTTGATATGATCTTCGATACGCTTGAGCCGATCGCTCAGTTGTTGCCGCAAGCCTCTCAGTTTCGCCTCGAACTCAGCAGTATTCATATATTAATCCCTTTGACTACGTTTACGACGAACCACCAAGGCGCCATTGGCGCGCCAGCAAGCGGAATAGGTCAGATTCCGTAACCAAACCGACCAGGTTCTTCGACGAATCCAATACCGGTAGTCCACCCACTTTATTTTCGAGCATCAACTCGGCGGCGTATCCAACCTGGTCAGTCTGAAATACGACGATGGGGTCCCGTGTCATGACCAATTCCACGACCAGCTTATCCAATGTTTCAGACAACTCCTTAAACGACAGATAGCGGCCGACTTCCACCGGCTTGAACTGTAAGATATCGCTCAACGTGATAATACCGATCAGACGACCGCCCTCCACTACCGGTATGCGCCGAATGTGATTCTTGGTCATCTTCTCATACGCTTGCGCGAGCGAGTCGTACTTTTCAAGCGTGATCAAAAAAGGTGTCATGCAATCAACAATCTGCATAGTTACAATGGGATCTTGCATTATCACGCCCCGTATTTGCTTATGGCAGTGTAGATCCGACCGCATCTGTTGCGTTGATCCAGATCAATATCAGCCCCTTAGCGTATGCGTATACGATCGGTCCGAGGCGCTCTGTGGGAACAACGAAGTGTTAAACTAATCCATTACTTTAGCGATAGCAATGCGGCTGGGCCGAGCTTGAAAATAGTCATTAGGATCGTACTGATCGGCGCTGTTGTCGCGGGCTTATGGTTCGCGATGCAGTCGCTCATAACAAAAAGGGAAAAGGATTTGGCCGCCCAGGCGGCTAAGCCCCGGCCGTTGCCGACGATCGCCGTAGAAACAGTTACGGGTGAAACCTGGCAACGTTACCTATTCGCTATTGGCTCATTCACCGCCGTGCAGGACGTCAATGTCACGAACGAGGTAGAAGGCATAGTAACCTCAATCGACTTCGTTTCGGGGCAACAAGTTAATGAAGGCGATGTGCTCGTTACGTTGGACACCAGTGTCGATACCGCCGAGCTCCAGGCGCTAAACGCCGAACAGCGCCTGCACGAATTGCAATTCGAGCGATCCGAACGGCTAGTGGCTGAACACACGATCTCCAAATCTGAATTTGATATTGCCGCGGCCAAACGTGACGAAGCAACGGCAATGACGCGAGCAAAAGCCGCAAGCGTCCGCAAAAAAACGATCCGCGCGCCATTTGGCGGAACGCTTGGGATCCGTAAGATAGACCTGGGCGAATATCTGGATTCAGGATCCGAAATCGTCTCTTTACAGATGCTGACGCCAATCTATCTTGATTTCTCGATGCCGGAGCGATTCATCAGCCAGGTGTCGCTTGGACAGGTTGTTGAGGCGGAGGTCCATGCGTATCCGAGCGAAACCTTTCGCGGCAGGGTCACGGCCGTGGAGCCTGGCATCAATCGGGTAACTCTAAACATGCGTATCCGTGCAAAATTCGATAATCACGGCAGAAGGCTGCGCCCAGGTATGTTTGCGGAAATCCGCAATACCGTTGCCCAACGCGACGACGTCCTGACCATACCCCAAACCGCGGTTACCTATACGCCTTACGGCAACTCTGTATTTGTCGTACGAGCCGAGGGCGCGCAACACCGGGTGTCGCGGCGCCAAATAGACACCGGGGAAGTCCGCTCGGGCCGGATCGCGGTGTTGCGAGGGCTGTCGGCGGGAGAGCAAATTGTGAGCGCCGGCCATAACAAACTGCGCAACGACATGTCGGTCCAGATCGAAGGATCCGAACAGTTTTCATCGCTCGTAAAAGACTAGAACCCGACTCAATATTATTCACGTGCGTGCCACCTATGGTGTCAATAGGTCCAGTGAAATTCACTGATATTTTCATCGAACGTCCAGTGCTCGCGAGCGTCGTGAGTTTACTGATCCTGGTGCTGGGCCTGCGCGCAATCTTTGCGCTCGAGGTACGCCAATATCCCGACACCAAGAATACGGTCGTTACCGTTACGACGACCTACCCGGGGGCAGGCGGTGAACTCATCAAGGGGTTCATAACAACTCCGTTGCAGCAAGCCATCGCTGAAGCTGACGGTATCGATTACCTGACGTCTAGCAGCCGCCAGGGTGTTTCCATGATCGAGGTCTATATGAAGCTCGATTACGACCCGAAGGACGCAATTGCCGAGATCCAGGCGAAGGTGGCAAGCCAACGCAATGTTCTACCGCGCGAGGCCGACGACCCGGTCATCGATTCACGCACGGGGGACACCGGCTCGCTGATGTATATCGCCTTCTACAGTGCGAGCATGCATCCATCTCAGATCACCGATTATCTACTACGCGTCGTACGACCCCGACTGCAAGCGATCCCCGGCGTTGCGAAGGCGACAATGTTCGGACACAAGACCTTCGCTATGCGGGTGTGGCTCGATCCACGAAAAATGGCCGGCTTTGGTGTCACCGCGAACGACGTCCGGCAGGTTCTTTTGTCGAACAACTATCTCACAGGTGCGGGTGAAACCAAAAGCGAGTTCGTTGCCGTCGATCTCAGCGCCACCACCGACCTCACGCGGGTCGAGGATTTCAACAATCTCGTGGTGAGGGTCGAAAACGATACGCTCATACGGCTGTCGGATGTGGCCGAGACCGAACTCGGCTCCGAGGATTATGATTCGGGCGGGTGGTACAACGGGCAAACCGCCGTTTATATCGGCATCGATCCGGTTCCGGGCAGCAATCCCCTCGACGTTGCACGCGGTGTTCATGCGAAGATCCCGGAACTCAAGGCACAGATGCCTTTGGCAATGAAGGTCACGGTCCCTTTTGACGCGAGCGAATTCATCGAAGCATCAATCAATGAAGTATTCCGCACGCTCGGCGAAGCCATCCTGATCGTGCTGCTCGTTATCTTCATCTGCCTGGGTTCTCTACGTGCGGCATGCGTACCGGCCGTCGCCGTTCCGCTATCGCTCATCGGCGGCACCTTTCTTATGCTCATTATGGGATTTTCCATCAACCTTCTGACCCTGCTTGCGATGGTCCTGTCGATTGGCCTCGTCGTCGACGACGCCATTGTTGTGGTGGAGAACGTCCATCGTCATATAGAAAATGGGAAATCGGCATTCGATGCGGCGATCGTCGGCGCCCGGGAGCTCTGGCTTCCAATCATCGCCATGACCACGACACTAGTCGCCGTCTACGTACCCATCGGGTTCATGGGCGGGCTCGTCGGCTCGCTATTCATCGAATTCGCTTTCACCCTGGCGGGTGCGGTGATCCTCTCCGGCATCGTCGCTCTTACACTCTCGCCGATGCTGTGCGCGAAGGTATTCAAAGCCTCGCGCCACGGGTGGTTTGAACAAACAGTAGAAGATTCGTTCGGGCTCCTGGCGCGCATCTACGGTACGGTGCTACAGCGGGTATTGAATTTCACGTCGGTTATTATTGTGTCTGGCCTGGCTGTGCTGGTCTGTATTTACTTTCTCTTTACGATGGCGCAAAGCGAACTCGCTCCTACCGAGGACCAGAGCATCATCTATGTGTCGGGACGCGGCCCGGAAACCGCGACCGTCGAATATACGCGCCACTACGCACACAAGATGCTCGAAGTTTACGAAACCATCGAGGGCTATAAAGAGAGCTTCTTTATGCTGGGTTTTGGCGG
>DAOWDI010000170.1 GCA_030639105.1 Gammaproteobacteria bacterium
AAAAACGGCGTCTACGACATGCGGGATGTATTGGATTTAGCTTGAGTTTTGCCGATCCCGCATGCCGGCAACGTTTTCAATCTTATAGCTTACGACTGCAACCATGGAAAAATTACGTGCGGCGGTTATCGGTGTTGGGTATCTGGGGAATTTCCATGTACAAAAATATCTGGCGTTGCCGGATGTCGATCTGGTCGCGGTGGTCGAGACCGATAGCGGGCGCCGTCGGGAGATCGGGCAAAAGTATGACGTTGATGCAACTGCGAATTATCGTGAGATCATCGACGAGGTAGATCTCGTCTCGATCGTCGTCCCGCCGGACCGACATTTCGCGGTGGCTCGTGATTTTCTAAATGCCGGGGTCCACGTATTAGTGGAAAAACCCGTAACCGAAACGGTTGCGGACGCCGAGACCCTGATCGCTCTGGCGTCTCAACATCGATGTCTCTTTCAGGTTGGCCATCTCGAACGGTTCAATCCGGCCGTGATAGCGTTGCGCGAGAAGGTCGCGCGCCCGCGGTTTATCGGTGCTCAGCGGTTCGCACCATATAAGGCGCGCGGTACCGAAGTAGACGTAGTGCTCGATTTGATGATTCACGACATCGACATTGTCTTGAGTCTCGTACCTTCGGAGATCATCGGCATCTCATCATCCGGGCAATCGGTGATTACCGGCGATATCGATATCGCCCACGCGCGGCTTGAATTTACGGACGGTTGTATAGCGGAGCTGTCGGCCAGTCGCGTGAGCCGGGACCAGGTCCGGGCGATGACGATCCGCCAGGCGAGTTCCTATATCTCAGTCGATTTCATGAATCACTTGCTCCTCATCGGAGAGATCGATGCCGAAGGCCGCACCGATGAACACAAAGAAGTCTCTTTTGAGACACGTAATCTGACCGGGACCGATGTCCTCATGGACGAGATCCGTTCTTTCGTCGGTGCGGTGGCGCAGGGGCTGGTGCCCGAGGTAACAGGCGAGGACGGCAAGCGTGCGCTGGAAGTCGCTATTGAGATCTCCCGAGGTATCAACGAAGAGAATGACGTGGGGCTTGGTGAACTGACGCCATCCGCGCATTGAGGCTTAACCCGCAGTTCTCGCCAGGTCGGCGTGCTTGCTTGTCCCTTGAATCACATGAAGGTTTTCCTCCCTCAAAAAGCCAGCCACCTATCCCGTCAGTCCAAAGATCTTCATGCGATCCAATGGGCTCGGCGATCTCCGCGCCGACCGGGCGAGAAATGCGGATCAGCCGTAATAGGTCTTTCGTGGATAGCGGCGCTACAGTACAATTGCGCGGACTTCATTCGCGGGGGCAATATCAGGGGTCTCTTCTCCTATTGCTCCCGTTTTTATGTGGGCAAACAAAACGTTGTCTGAAAATGCAATTTTGGCTTTGGCCGACGGCAGTATCTTCTACGGCCGCTCGATCGGTGCGCCTGGCGCCACGGTGGGTGAGGTTGTATTTAACACGGCAATGACGGGTTATCAGGAGATCCTGACCGATCCCTCCTACAACCATCAGTTGGTGGCCCTGACCTACCCTCACATCGGCAATGTGGGTACTAATCCACTCGATGCCGAAGCCGATCGGGTGTATGCGGGCGGGTTGATTATCCGTGACGCCTCGATTGCAACGAGCAATTTTCGCGCGACCGGCAGCTTGGCCGATTATTTGTTGCAAAATGGGGTTGTTGCTATCGCTGACATCGATACGCGCAAGCTGACCCGCCTGTTGCGGAACAAAGGCGCTCAAAACGGCTGCATCGTCGTGGGCGAACTGATCGATGCGGACCAGGCCATAGAGCGGGCGCGCGGGTTCCCTGGATTAACGGGAGTCGACCTCGCCCAAGTAGTTACGACCGATGCACCCTACACCTGGTCCGAAGGAACATGGATGCTCGATGGTAATCGATACCAGGTGCATGCGGGCGAACGCCGTCGGTGGATCGTCGTCTATGATTTCGGTGTGAAGCGAAATATCTTGAGGCTCCTCGCGGACCGTGATTGCGCACTTGAGATCGTACCGGCCCAGACACCCGCCGAGGAGGTATTGGCGCGTAAACCCCACGGCGTATTCCTATCGAACGGTCCGGGCGATCCACAGCCATGCGATTACGCTATTGCCGCCATTCGCGAGATCCTGGCGGCAAAGATCCCGATGTTTGGTATTTGCCTTGGTCATCAATTATTGGCGTTGGCATGCGGGGCGGCTACGGAAAAGATGAAATTCGGTCACCACGGTGCGAACCACCCGGTAGAGGATCTGCGCAGCGGGAAGGTGTTGATCACGAGCCAGAACCACGGCTTCGCGGTCGATGAGAGCAGCCTGCCGGACAATGTCATGGCGACGCACCGATCGCTGTTCGATGGCACGCTGCAAGGGATTGAGTGTCGAGACGCGCCGGCATTTGGGTTTCAGGGACACCCGGAGGCCAGTCCGGGTCCCCACGATATTAGCGAGTTGTTCGATCGCTTTGTCGCATTGATCGATGCCGATCGCCCTTAGCGTCAAACCCAGCGAGCCGCCCTGCACATGCCAAAGCGTGATGACATAAACTCCATCCTTATTCTGGGCGCCGGCCCGATCATCATCGGTCAGGCCTGCGAGTTCGATTATTCGGGGACCCAGGCTTGCAAAGCGTTGCGTGAAGAAGGTTACCGTATCGTCTTGGTCAATTCGAACCCCGCGACGATCATGACGGATCCCGACATCGCCGATGCGACCTACATCGAACCGATCCGATGGCAGACGGTAAAGAAGATCATCGATCAAGAACGCCCGGATGCGATTCTACCGACCATGGGGGGCCAGACAGCGCTCAACTGCGCGCTTGACCTTTCACACCATGGAGTGCTCGCTGAATATGGCGTAGAACTGATTGGAGCGAGCGTAGAAGCGATCGATAAGGCGGAAGATCGGTCCAAATTTCGCACTGCGATGTCGAAAATCGGGTTGCGGACGCCAGAGTCATTCATCGCCCACTCGATGGCTGAGGCTGAAGACGCGCAACGGAAACTTGGCTTTCCCATCATTATTCGTCCCTCGTTCACGATGGGTGGCAGCGGTGGAGGCGTCGCCTTCAACCGTAATGAATTCAGCGATATCTGCGAGCGCGGGCTCGATGCTTCGCCGACGACGGAAATTCTGCTCGAACGTTCGGTTCTCGGTTGGAAAGAGTTTGAAATGGAGGTCGTGCGCGATCGCAATGATAATTGCATCATCATCTGCTCGATCGAAAACCTCGATCCGATGGGTATCCATACCGGGGACTCGATTACCGTCGCCCCCGCGCAGACTCTGACCGATAAGGAATATCAGATCATGCGCAACGCCTCGATCGCGGTACTGCGCGAGATTGGTGTCGACACCGGTGGGTCAAATGTTCAGTTCGCGGTAAACCCAGAAGACGGCAGCCTCGTTGTCATCGAAATGAATCCGAGGGTTTCCCGTTCTTCGGCATTGGCATCGAAGGCAACTGGATTTCCAATTGCGAAGGTGGCCGCTAAGCTTGCCGTGGGTTTTACGCTCGATGAGCTCAACAACGAAATCACCGGCGGCGCGACGCCGGCGTCGTTTGAACCGACTATCGACTACGTCGTGACCAAGATCCCGCGATTTACCTTCGAGAAATTCCCACAGGCGGTCGATCGCCTGACGACCCAAATGAAGTCGGTCGGCGAGGTGATGGCGATTGGCCGTACTTTTCAAGAATCGTTCCAAAAGGCGTTGCGCGGGTTGGAGACCGGCAGATGCGGGCTAGATGAGGTCGACGTTGCCAACGAATCGACGCTGAATCGGGAATTGAATGTCGCCGGTGCTCAACGGATCTGGTATGTCGCACAAGCCATGCGACGTGGCATGGCGCTCGCCGAGGTCCAATCGCGCACAAAAATCGACCCTTGGTTTTTGTCGCAAATCGCGGAACTGCTGGCATGTGAAGAACAGCTGCGTAGCGACGGATTTGCCGGTTTGACATCGGCTAAGCTGCGGGACTTGAAGCGCAGGGGCTTCTCCGATGCGCGAATTGCCGTAATCGTCGGGCGCGAAGAACGCGAAGTCCGTGTGTTGAGGCACGAGTGTAACATCAGGCCGGTGTTCAAACGGGTCGACTCCTGCGCCGCGGAATTCGACTCCGCAACGGCGTATATGTACTCCACCTATGAAGACGAGTGCGAGGCCAACCCGAGTTCGCGCAAAAAGATCGTTGTTCTTGGCGGCGGTCCGAACCGCATTGGTCAAGGCATCGAATTTGACTACTGCTGCGTACACGCGGCGATGGCAATGCGCGACGCCGGCTTCGAGTCGATCATGGTCAACTGTAACCCGGAGACGGTGTCGACCGATTACGATACTTCCGATCGGCTCTATTTCGAGCCTTTGACCTTGGAAGATGTGCTTGAGATCGTCGCCTTGGAACAGCCCGTTGGCGTGATTGTGCAGTTCGGCGGTCAGACTCCATTGAAGCTCGCGGGTGACCTGGAGCGGGAGGGTGTTCCCATTATCGGAACGTCCCCAGACTCGATTGACCGCGCTGAGGATAGGGAGCGATTCCAGCAGTTTCTGCACGAGATTGGGCTCAAGCAACCGCCAAACCGTACCGTTCGATCCACCGAAGAAGCGCGCGCCGCGGCCGCCGAGATTGGTTATCCCTTGGTCGTTCGACCGTCCTATGTGCTCGGCGGCCGCGCCATGGAGATCGTCTACAGCGAAGCGGCGCTGGATAAATACATGCGCGAGGCGGTGGCGGTATCGAATGAATCACCAGTGTTGCTGGATCGCTTTCTAGAGAGCGCCATAGAGGTCGACGTCGATGCGGTGTGTGATGGCGACGAAGTCGTGATTGGCGGAATCATGGAACACATCGAGCAAGCAGGCGTGCATTCCGGGGATTCCGCCTGCGCCCTGCCGCCGCATACCTTATCTGCCGACATTCAAGATCGAATACGGGATCAGGTAGGCGCGATGGCGCGCGGTTTGCGTGTCATCGGTTTAATGAATACCCAATTTGCCATTCAAGCTGATGACATCTTCGTGATCGAAGTAAACCCGCGAGCATCGCGGACCATCCCGTTCGTCTCTAAAGCGATTGGCGTGCCGCTCGCAAAGATCGCGGCGCGCTGCATGGTCGGTCACAAGATGATCGAGCTTGGACTGCACGAGGAGCGGGTGCCAAGCTACTATTGCGTAAAGGAGGCGGTCTTTCCGTTCGCGAAGTTTCCGGGGGTCGATCCGCTGTTGGGGCCTGAAATGAAATCGACGGGAGAGGTTATGGGTGTCGGGGTTTCATTTGGCGAGGGTTTTGGCAAGTCGCAACAGGCGGCTGGAATGACGCTGCCAGGTTCGGGTGTTGCGTTCATCAGTGTTCGCGATCAAGATAAGGCAGCGACGGCGCCGCTGGCGAGAGACCTTGTTGCCAGCGGGTTTCGCCTGGTTGCTACGCGCGGGACGGCGCGGGCGATAACGGATGCCGGTGTCGAATGCCGTCAGGTCAACAAAGTCCAGGAAGGGCAGCCGCATATCGTTGACATGATCAAAAACGATGAGGTCGATTTGATTGTCAACACGACCGAAGGCGAACAGGCGATCACAGATTCCTTCGAAATACGCCGCAGCGCGCTGCGGCATCGAGTTGCTTATACGACGACCATGGCAGGCGCAACGGCGGCGGTTATGGCGATTTCCCATCCCGGCGAAGAATCCGTACGGCGGCTGCAAGACCTGCATCAGGAGTTTGTCAATGAGTAAGACGCCAATGACGATAACGGGCGCTGAACAACTGCGCAAGGAGCTTCATCAACTGAAGACCGTAGATAGGCCGCGCATCACGGCCGCGATTGCTGAAGCCCGCGCACACGGTGATCTCAAGGAAAATGCCGAATACCATGCCGCGCGCGAGCAGCAGAGTTTTGCCGAAGGGCGCATTGCCGAGATAGAGGGAAAGCTGTCCAATGCCGAAATAATTGACATAACGAAGATCGATGCTGACGGCAAAGTGGTCTTCGGCGCTACCGTGGTACTCCTCAATCTCGAAACGGAAGAAGAGGTCAGCTACAAAATCGTCGGCGAGGACGAGGCCGATATCAAGGCGGGTATGGTATCCGTTGGTTCTCCGGTCGCGCGCGCACTGATCGGCAAACGGACTGGAGACGAAGCCAATGTTCAGGCGCCTGGCGGGGTCATCGAATACGAAATCCTCCATGTCCGTTACGCTTGAAAGCGCGCAACCCTGATGGCCCATCGACGCTCTAGGGCCAGGCAATGGGTTCGAAAGCAGGCCTCTGATCCCTATGTCAAGCGGCGTGATGCCGCCGGTTTCCGCTCCCGCTCGGCGTTCAAACTTAAAGAAATCCTTACGCGCGACCGATTGATCCGCAAAGGCTCCTCGGTGCTCGATTTGGGCGCGAGCCCGGGTGGCTGGACGCAGGTCGCCCTGGAGGCAGTCGGACCACGGGGGATGGTGGTTGGTGTTGATTTATTGCCGATGGAGCCGGTCAGCGGTGTGCATTTCATCGAGGGCGACTGCCGGGATACTGACATATTCAACAAAATCAGGTTGCGATTCGGCGACCGCGGCGCGGACCTTGTACTATCTGATATAGCCCCCAATATTACGGGGATAAGGGATGTCGATGAGGCGAATTTTCTGGAATTGGCTGGGTTCGTCCGAGACATATCGACGCAATTACTGGTGCCGGACGGGTCGATGCTGATCAAATTATTTCAATTCCCCGGAACCAATGGTTACATCGTCGATCTAAAGGGTTGGTTTTCTTCGATTGCCAGACGAAAACCGGAATCTTCGCGCAAGGCATCGCGAGAGCTTTATGTCGTCGCAAAGGGTTTTGGTGTATAGTTAGCGTGTCGGGGAGACTTTTTTTGACAGCAGGATAGGTCGCATCAAATGAACGATATGCAACGAAATATACTCTTGTGGGTGGTAATCGCAGTCGTGTTACTGTTGGTGTTCCGAAACTTCACCCCCGATCAAGGCGGCAATCCGCAGGAGATGGAATACTCCGCTTTTATCAAGGAAGTGAAAGCCGGACGAGTAGCGAAAGTCGTCCTTGATGAATCGACGATCAATATGGAGACGGTTGACGGGACGCAACTTCGCGCCTACAGCCCGGAATCCGACAATGGCCCGTTGGTTGGACTCCTGCTGGAAAATAAGGTGCGGATCGTGGCGGAACCCCCTAAACGCCAGAGTCTCCTCATGCAGATCTTCATATCCTGGTTCCCCTTTCTACTGTTGATCGCCGTATGGGTCTATATGATGCGCCAGATGCAAGGTGGTGGTGCCGGCCGTGGGGCTATGTCGTTTGGCAAGAGTCGTGCGCGCTTACTCGATGAGGATCAGATCCGGGTGACGTTCAACGATGTCGCCGGCGTGGACGAGGCCAAAGATGAGGTCAAGGAACTCGTCGAATTCCTCAGCGATCCCAGCAAGTTCCAGAAGCTTGGCGGTAAGATCCCCCGCGGCGTATTGATGGTTGGTTCTCCCGGTACTGGTAAGACGCTGCTCGCCAAAGCGATCGCCGGCGAAGCGAAAGTCCCGTTTTTTTCCATCTCTGGTTCGGACTTCGTCGAAATGTTCGTCGGCGTCGGTGCTTCGCGGGTAAGGGACATGTTCGAACAAGCGAAGAAGCAATCGCCGTGTATTATTTTCATCGACGAGATCGATGCCGTTGGACGGCATCGCGGTGCCGGGCTCGGTGGTGGCCACGACGAACGCGAACAGACCCTCAACCAGTTGCTCGTGGAGATGGATGGCTTCGAAGGCAACGAAGGTGTGATCGTTATCGCCGCGACTAATCGTCCCGACGTGCTGGACCCGGCGTTGCTGCGGCCCGGCCGCTTCGACCGCCAAGTCGTCGTTCCGCTGCCGGACATCCGCGGCCGCGAGCAGATCCTTAAGGTTCATATGCGCAAGGTCCCGATCGCTGACGACGTCAAAGCCAGTATACTGGCGCGCGGAACGCCCGGTTTTTCCGGCGCGGATCTGGCCAACCTGGTCAACGAAGGGGCGCTATTCGCGGCACGCAGCGACAAGCGCCTGGTTGACATGGAAGAGTTCGAAAAGGCGAAAGACAAGATCATGATGGGGACCGAGCGCCGCTCCATGGTCATGAGTGAGGATGAGAAAAAACTTACCGCTTATCACGAGGCGGGCCACGCGATCGTCGGGCGCAAAGTGCCCGTGCACGATCCGGTTTACAAAGTTTCGATCATACCCCGCGGACGCGCCTTAGGCGTCACCATGTTTCTGCCGGAGGAAGACCGGCTGAGCTATAGCCGTGAACGCCTCGAAAGTCAGATCTCCAGCCTGTTCGGCGGCCGTATAGCGGAAGAACTCATATTCGGACAGGGCGCGGTGACCACAGGTGCTTCTAACGATATCGAACGAGTGACGGATCTTGCGCGCAATATGGTCACGAAATGGGGTTTGTCGGAGAAATTGGGCCCGATGACCTACAGCGAAGAAGAAGGCGAGGTTTTTCTTGGCCGTTCGGTGACGCAAACAAAATCCGTATCGGACGAAACGGCCCATGTTATCGACGAAGAGGTGCGTACCATCGTCGATCGTAATTATGATCGGGCCACAACGATTCTGCAGGAGCATCTCGATAAACTTCACGCAATGGCCGCGGCGCTAATCAAATTTGAAACCATCGACAGCGATCAGATCGATGACATCCTGGCGGGCAAGGAACCACGCCCACCAAAGGATTGGGCGGATGACGATAGCGACGGTGGTACCCCGGTTGCGGCTGCCGATGATAATAAGGATGAGCCGAAGTCCGAAGGGACGATTGGCGGCCCGGCGAGTTCACATTGACGACGATCTGAAGCAAAGACGAAAGTCAGCACGGGAAGGGTGATATTTCGTAAACTTGTGCTAGTGGACGACACAAGTCTCGGTTCCTTCTTGCGATCAGCCTTAGGCTGAGGGCTCGTACATCAGGGAAGTTGAGGGCGGGCCATGTCAGAAAAGAAGCGTCAGTTTTTTGGGACCGATGGGATCCGGGGAACGGTAGGTCAAGCACCGATAACACCCGATTTTGTGATGAAGTTGGGTTGGGCCGCTGGTCGGGTTTTTACCCGCGGCAGTTCGTGCAGACGCAAAGTCCTGATCGGGAAGGACACGCGCGTTTCCGGCTATATGTTCGAGTCTGCCCTGGAGGCGGGTCTTGCTGCCGCCGGTGTTGACAGCCACCTCCTCGGCCCGATGCCGACCCCTGGGATCGCCTACCTCACTCGTACCTTCAGCGCCAATGCCGGCATCGTCATCAGCGCGTCACATAACGGTTTCGAAGACAACGGTATCAAGTTTTTTTGCGGTAATGGATCGAAGCTGCCGGACGCGGTAGAAATTGAAATCGAGAAGGAGCTGGAAAAACCGATGCAGTCGGTGACTTCCCGCGAACTCGGCAAGGCCCACCGGGTGACCGATGCCGCCGGCCGGTATATAGAATTCTGTAAGAGTACTTTTCCCAACGATACAAGTTTGCATGGCTTGAAGATGGTCGTCGACTGCGCACACGGCGCGACATACCACATTGCGCCAGCAGTGATGTCGGAACTTGGGGCGAGCGTCATCCCGCTCGGTAACAAACCAGACGGATTCAATATCAACGAGGGTTTCGGTGCGACGGCGCCGGAGGCCCTGCAACAGGCGGTATTGGCCGAGGGGGCGGATGTTGGTATAGCCTTCGATGGTGATGGCGATCGCCTGGTCATGGTCGACCACACGGGTGCGGTGGTCGATGGTGATGAGATCACCTTCATCATCGCGCGCCAACGATACCAGCGCGGGCTGCTGCGGGGCGCTGTGGTCGGCACGCAGATGAGCAACCTGGGATTGGAGCGTGCCGTGCGGACGCTCGGCTTGGAGTTCATGCGCGCCAAGGTAGGCGATCGCTATATTCTGGAGATGCTGCAGGCAAACGACTGTGTACTCGGCGGAGAGACCTCGGGGCACATCATTTGTCTCGACTTGACGACAACCGGCGATGGTATCATCTCCGCGCTGCAGGTGTTCGAAGCGATGGTTCGCAGCGGGCACGGCTTGAGTGTGCTCAAAGCGGGCATGAGCAAGTTCCCACAGCGATTAATCAATGTGCGCCTGGCCGAACGTCAGGATGTAACCGATATCGCCAAGATCCGCGAGGCCATCACCGCGGCGGAACGCCGCCTCGGCGATACCGGTCGCGTTTTGCTGCGTCCTTCTGGTACCGAGCCGTTGATACGGGTAATGGTCGAGGGCCAGGATGCTGTACTCGTCGACGAACTGGCCGAAGGGCTCGCCGAAGTCGTTGAAAGAGCTGTCAACGCCGAAGGGGCAGATGAGGGCGCCGGTAAAGTTGCTTGAGACGCACTTATATATCTCGCAACAGTTCGTTGATCCCGACCTTGTCCCGTGTTTTTGCGTCGACTTTCTTAACGATAACCGCACAGTACAGGCTGTGACTGCCGTTTGCCGCAGGTAGATTACCGGATACGACGACCGAACCCGGCGGAACGTAGCCGCTGCTGATGGTGCCGGATTCACGGTCGAAAATCTTTGTACTCTGGCCGATGAATACGCCCATGGATATCACCGAGCCCGCGCCGACGATCACGCCTTCGACAACCTCCGAACGAGCGCCGATGAAGCAGTTGTCCTCGATAATCGTCGGGTTCGCCTGTAGTGGTTCAAGTACACCGCCGATCCCCACCCCTCCCGAAAGGTGCACGTTTTTTCCGATCTGAGCACATGAACCGACAGTGGCCCACGTATCGACCATTGTCCCGGAATCAACATAGGCGCCTATATTGACGTAGCTTGGCATCAGCACGACACCCGACCCGATGTAGCAGCCGCGACGAACGGTAGCCGGGGGAACGACCCGTGCGCCGGTGGCGCGGAATTCATCGTCTGTGCTTCCCGCAAATTTGCTTGGCACCTTGTCATAGTAGTTCGTATATCCGCCGGCCATGATCTTGTTGTCGTTGAGACGGAAGGAAAGCAACACGGCCTTTTTCACCCATTCGTTGACGACCCAATCACGGCCACGTTTTTCCGCGACGCGGAGTTCTCCGGTATCGAGCCGACTCAGGCATTCCTCGACGGCGGTTTTAACGTGTTGATCAGCACCTTCAGGCGAAATGTCGGCTCGGTTTTCAAAGGCAGCGCTAATGGTTAGTTCGAGATCTTCCATTGTTGTTCCTCGTGGTGCTATCCGTTTAGAGTCCGCGGTTGTGCAATGCATCGGCATTGAACCACGGAGAATATGAAGAATAGATGTCAGATGATATTGACAATGAAATTATATTTTCTCCGTGTTCTTTGTGGTCTGCGTAGTTATCATTTCGCCGCGGCTCAGTTCTACCGTACTAAAAAGCGGTCTTAGCAGTACTGTGCGAGCAGATCAGCGATACGCTTGGCACCTTCGATGCACGTTTCGATTTTGTCCGCGAGCACAATCCGTATACGGTTTTGCCCGGGGTTTCCCGTCTGGTCCGGGCGCGCCAGGAAGCGGCCCGGTAATGTAATGACATTTTGTTC
>DAOWDI010000101.1 GCA_030639105.1 Gammaproteobacteria bacterium
CAAATTTTCGAAGGCGACCGCCGCTTCGACCTGGTGGTGCGGCTGCCGGAGGCACTACGGTCTGATCTCGATGCCCTCGCGCGTCTGCCGATCCGGCTGCGCAATCCCCCAGAGCGCGAAGTTGCCGGTGACGCCGACATGCTCGGGGTTACCCGTACGCCGCCCGAGGCCATTCCGCTGAGCGAACTCGTCGATATCGAATATACCATCGGGCCTAACCAGATCAGCCGCGAAAACGGCAAACGCCGGGTCTTTGTCACTGCCAACGTGCGCGGGCGCGACCTTGGCAGTTTCGTCGCCAATGTTCAACAGAACACCACTGAGAATGTTCGCCTGCCCGCCGGTTACTGGCTCGATTATGGCGGCACATTCGAGCAACTGATCTCGGCATCACGGCGCCTTGCTGTCGTCGTGCCGCTCACGCTGATGCTCATCTTCGGCCTGCTCTTCATGGCGTTTAACTCCGCCAAAGATGCGGCCCTTGTTTTCACCGGTGTGCCGCTCGCGCTGACCGGCGGGATTGCGGCCCTGGCTATACGCGACCTGCCCTTGTCCATTTCGGCGGCGGTGGGCTTTATCGCTCTGTCGGGCGTCGCGGTACTGAACGGCGTGGTCATGCTTTCGTTCATTAGTGATTTGCGCGCCAAAGGCGCTGCACTCGAGCGCGCGGTTATCGACGGAGCGGTGCAAAGATTGCGGCCGGTTTTGACCACCGCGCTCGTTGCGAGCCTGGGCTTTGTCCCCATGGCGTTCAATGTAGGAACGGGTGCCGAAGTCCAGCGGCCGCTGGCGACGGTCGTGATCGGCGGGATTATTTCATCAACCCTGCTCACGTTGCTCGTGTTGCCCGTACTTTATTGCCTCGCTTACCGCCGATCGTCTATTGCCACGGCTGCCGAGCAGGCTGAGAAATTCGAGCTGGGATGACACCAGACCTTGCCCGGCCCGCGGGCCACGGCCGCCACCATCAACCGGACAACTTCGGCATATCAACAGCCAGCGCCCCATCGGGGCTATTGTCTTATGCGATACGCCCACAAGGTAAGCGTGTTAACAGCTGGGAAAGGATCGGCTCCCCTGAAATGCGATATATTCCCGGCTTAGTCGCCATACTCCTGTTTAGCGTCGGATTTCCGATCCGCGCGGACATGCCGCACCCTCGCGGGGTTGAGTACGGCAAGCAGTTTGACTGCGTAGACGCCTTCGATCTCGCCATGATAGCGACGACCGTGGGCTGCCCGACACATTCAAGCGGTCAAGGATCCGAAACGGGGTTCGGCGCAGCCATCGACCGCCTCATTGAAGCGGGTTTCTTTTCGAGTGCGGAATTTGCCGAGCTTACCGTCCAATGGTGCCCGCTCACCCAGGCAATGGGATTCACGCCAAACGCCTCACAGATCTACATCGACAGTGGCCTCAGGCAAGGCAGCATCGATTTGCTCGCCGAGGTTTTGGCGCACGAAATGGTCCATATTCGACAATTCCACCAGCTCGGCGCCCGCGGGTTCAAGTGCACCTATGTGAGCGCATTCCTCAGCTGCGGTGGCTGCCAGACCCGCGCGCATGTACTCGAGGAGGAGGCCTATCGATTTCAGGATACGGTGCGCGAACGTTTCCTCGAAGAATTCCTTCACCCCGCGTCTATCTCGACTTCCATCGACTAGATAGTGGGAGGGGTGATCTGTGATGGTTAGAGTGTCCGAGAAGCACTAAGTGTATCTTTGATCCGATCAGCGACACGAAAGGCGTTGGCGTAAATCGTCCAGGTATAAGGCACGCTACCGCCGGTTGGCATGAAACTGCCGTCCGTTACATACAGGTTCTCGACGTCATGGGCACGGCAATCCGCATTCAACACCGATGTTTTCGGATCATCACCAAAGCGGCAGCCACCGGCTACCAAATTGGCCGGCGGCGATCCCGAAACACTCGAACGCACGTCTCTCGCACCCATCGCTTTGAATACGGCTTGTCCTTTGTCCGCCAGGTACCGGCCGATTTTCAAATCCTGATGATGAAAACCGATCCGCACACGCGCCACCGGTGATCCCCATTTATCCTTGACCTTAGGATCGAGGGTGACAAAGCAATCATCTGTCGGTGTCCAGTCACAAAATATCTCAAATTGCAGATACCTGGCATCCGTAAAATACGCCTTCAGCTTCCTTTTTAGCGGTTCTCCCCAAACAAGCCCGTCCGATCCACGCTTCTGCAAATTGGCCCTGGCGATCGGGTTGGAATGCTTAAACAAGAAGTCTCTGGTTCCGCCTTTGATGCGCCCGCCGAGTACATCGTCGTCAATAAAGTACCAATCCTGTAGTGCCCGATTGACGAACGGGCCTCGTATTTTCAACTGATCGGCTTTACGATCTTCCAATTCCGCATAGGGAAAATCACCTGTGCCGGCGCCGCCGGCGGAAAATATCAGATTTTTCCCCACCTGCCCATTGTTATTTGCAAGTCCGTTTTCATGTTTTAACCCGGTAGACATCAGCAACAACCGTGATGTCTCAATGGCTTGACAAGCAACGACATAGACCTGTGCGTCGACTGTTTTCTTGTTGCCTTGTCGATCAAAATATTGTGCGGAAACGACCTTCCCCTTGTTGTCGCTAGTCAACTTAAAAACCTTGGCATGGGGGCGTACTTGACAGCGGCCACTGGCCACGGCCAAATCCAACAGGGCTGCCCTGGAACTGCCCTTGGCGCCGGTAGAACACCCATAACTGCCGCAATAGTCGGAATACGAACACCCGCCCCGCTTCATCGCCGCAAAAGGAAGTATGGCTCGCGGCACCGGGATCGAATGAAAGCCGAGTCTAGTACAGGCGCCATCGATCCAGTTGGCAATCGGATGCTCCGCGGTTGGGGGATAAGGGAAGTCTTTCGTAGAACGCGGCTCCAAATGAGGGTGATCAACAACGCGTCCGGAAACACCCACTTCGGTCTCGACCCTGGTGTAATAGGGCTCCAGTTCCTCATAATCGATCGGCCAATCTACCGTATTCGCTCCATCCACCGAACCGAAGCTCGACAATAAAGTAAAGTCATCCGGCTTCATTCGATGAAAAAAACCACTCATAAAATTGGTCGATCCGCCGACGCAATTCCCATTCCAGAAATCCCAACCCGATTCGAAAGTCGGCCGCGCTGTCCACTTGCCGTTCCCGTCGGTGTCCTCGATGACGTGTTGTTCATCCCACAATCTCGGCGTATAGATACTACGGCGGCAACAGGCCAACTCGTCTTTGTAAAAATTCTTCTCGGTGAACCAGGGGCCTTTTTCCAGGACCACCACGGAATACCCGGCTCTAGCAAGCGTCAGCGCCACCGGCCCACCGCCCGCACCGCTGCCAATGACACAGATGTCAAAATCCGTGCTCACAATTCTTGGTATCTCTGGTTCGCCGGGGGACGTGGGAAACCCGGTTGATGTTCGAGCCACCGCCAACCGATTCGATCGGGATTGCCGCCGTATACCGGGTCGCTCAACAGCGCCTCAAAGATGTAGAGTAAAATCAAGGAGATCCAGCGCTCACCCGCACCAGTTTTTTCGATCTGCCTCAAGACGTCCTCGCGTTGGTCCTTACTCAGATCGATGAAAACCGCTTCGTGGCGTTTCGTCGCGATCTCGTTAAGCCAGCCCAAGCCGTTGAGGATAAATTTCCTATTGTCCGGATCCATATCCGGCTCGGCCAGTTGAGTGCGAAGAAAGGCCGTCGCATTGATCTCCTTCGCACCCGGCGCATCCGGGGTCGTTGGAAACAGATGATCGGCTACGACAGTCAGGGTCGGCCAGGGCTCATCGACGGACGGCAAATCAGTATTGGCATTACCCTTGCCGGCGAGCGTTTCGGCTCTGGCTGGCTGCGGCAGGCTCGCCGCTATTGCCAGCAGCGCGCTGAGACGTGTAACGAAAGCCCGTCGATCGATCGCCTTTGATCGGACATCATCGAGTAGGGAGATCAGCTCCTTGCTCCAATCGAGGCTTTCATGACGGTCAGGACGTTCTTTTCTAATAGACATCTTCTGTTGCCCGGCATATTAGACCCGATTAAAGATCTTCCGTAAGTGCGGAGGAGCCCCATTTATAAAGAAAATCGATAAAGCGATCTGCTGAATATTCCCCGCTATCTAAGAACCCGGTGGTGTCGTCAGAATAAATAACGGTGCCATCATTCTCAGAGATAAAGATGTGTGGATAACCGAATGTGTCCGGCAATGCGGACATAAATGCTTCATTGTCATTCTCATCACTGACATTGACCTTTAACACGACGAATCTCTCATAGAGAGAGTTCTTGACCGAGGGGTTGTCAGTAATGAAACGATCGAGAACTTTACAATAATTGCACCAATCGCCGCCGGCTGCGATCAATATCCGCCGGTTTGTGTGCTGTGCATATCTCAGAGCTTCCTTGCCGTCCACAACCGGATCCCTGCCGGGATCATAGGAGTTACTGTACGCGGGGATGTAGTAGTCATCGTCCGTCGCATCAGCCCACCCCTGTGGTAACGTCAACGCCGCGACTATGAGCATGGATATCACTAATCGAATATTCATTTGGATCGTTGACAAATATCGCTTGCGACCAACTATCCTCGGACAGCCTCTCCTAGGCTCTCATTGTATTTCAAATCCGGCCTTCGCCGCCTGCGCCTCACCGCCGACCGTGCTTAAAAGTCCAAGGCAACGACACTCGCCAACGCAGCGTTCAGAAGAGCCCCTGTATTTCTTTATCGTCAGCACTCTCCGCTCTCTCGTTGTAGGAATTCACCCCCTTGGTCCGGCCCATGACAAACCGGAAGGGCGGCATGCGTTCACGCACCCGATCACGGCCGCATCTGCAGTTCGACACTACTGGTCCGGTTTTAGTTCCGGCGACACCCAGACAGGTATGCTATTGTCATCCGCTCATTTCTCGTACCTCCTTTTCCCTCCCAATAAGACAATGATTTTTTTACCATTCCCTTTGGGTGTAACTCTCATACTGAGCGGATCATGCAGCCTTCTGCGTAGTAAAAGGAACAACGTTTTCAGGCAACTCCAC
>DAOWDI010000046.1 GCA_030639105.1 Gammaproteobacteria bacterium
AAGAAGAAGACAGCCAAGAAAAGGGTTACCAGAAAAAAGTCGTATCTGATGCAGCCGTAGCGCAAGCAGCTGAGCGCGAGAAGAAGGGACGGGTGCAGCGTGAAGTCGCAGAGGCAAGGGCGAAAATAGCAGCACGTAAGGAAGCGGCGCGACAACGTAGGGCCGAGCAGCGCAAACGTAATGCGATGGGGCGTGCGATCGACGCGTTTGCTAAGAAATGGGAGCGCGAGTACGACCGCAAGCACGGCAGCTAAACCGGCAGTTTGGCAGGCGGCAAACGCCGGTGGGTGTGGTATACATCAATTGTCCAGTCATTGCCTGCAAATTCAGACCCTGCCCGTAACGGCGGGGTTTTTTTATTTCCGTCCATTGGTAAATGGAACAAACCCTTGATATTTCATAGGCCATGGCTCGACGGGTTGTGACACCCCCTGCATTTTCGATGACTACTCCTTATGAAACGGCGCCGATATATTGATACGCTGTGAAGTGCATGGTTTCTAACCGGTCGCGTTTGAAGACAAATCGCTTCGGCCCAGGCGAGTCAACACTCGAATTTGCAACCACGAAAGATCGTGAAACGTAAGAACCACCGTTGGCGTTCGAGAACGGTTCCGCGGCTGCTGGCGTTTTATGCTCGTCATTTGGCGCTATGGTTGGCGTTGGCAATCGCAGCGTATTGCTTATGGTTGGACCACGTGGTGGGCCAATCATTTGCCGTGCGCCAATGGGCCTTGCCGGCACGTATATATGCGAGCCCGGTCGAGCTATACGAGGGATCTATATTGGATCCTGAATATCTCGAGGTGACGCTGCGTCAGCTCGGATATAGCCGCGCTAGATCAATCGATGCTCCGGGCCGCTATGCGCGCAGGGGTCAAAGTTTTGACATATATTCCAGAGGCTACGCATTTCCTGAAGGGAACGAGCCCGCGCGCCGGATCGATGTCCGTTTGAGTGATGGTTTGGTAACGAGGCTTATCGATATCGAAACGGGTGACCCGCTTGTGCTGGCGCGTCTGGAACCCATCGAGATAGGGAGGGTACATGCGAAAACCTTCGAAGATCGGGTGATCCTCTCACTGGCCGAGATTCCGCATAGGTTACTCGATATCCTGATTGCGGTTGAAGACCGTCGTTTTTATCGACATTTTGGTGTTGACCCAGTCGGATTAGTGCGGGCCGCGGTCAACAATCTCATTTCGGGTAGCATCAAACAGGGCGGGAGCACGATCACTCAACAATTGGTCAAGAACCTGTACCTGTCGAACGAGCGGTCGTACGGGCGTAAATTTCGTGAAGCGGTGATGGCAATCTCCCTCGAAAGGCGCTACGGAAAGACCGAAATTGCTGAAGCCTATATCAATGAAATCTTTCTTGGCCAGGATGGCAACCGAGCTATCCACGGATTTGGATTAGGGGCACGTTTCTTTTTCGGTAAGCCACTCAAGGATCTCAATATAGCTGAGCTGGCAACCCTTGTCGGGATGGTCAAAGCGCCGAGCGCATACAGTCCGAAGCGGCGACCGGATGCGGCGAAAAAGCGCCGAAACCTTGTCTTAGACCTGCTCCTCGAACAGGGCGTCATCAGCCGCAATGACCATGTGGAAGCGCTAGCCAGTGAACTCATTGTCCGAGATCGACCGATTAGAATGCACGAATTCGGTGCTTTTATGGATTTGGTTCGTGTGCAGCTCAATCGTGACTATCGAGAAACAGATCTTCAGGCCGCCGGTCTCAAGGTCTATACAACACTCGAGCCACAGATCCAACAGGCGGCGCAAGATGCGACGGTTAAGACCCTCGGTAGCATCGAGGAGCATAAGAATATCGGGGCAAAATCCTTACAAGCGGCAATGGTCGTAATCGACCCGCGTACCGGGGAGGTGATGGGACTTGTTGGTGGGCGCAGTAGTTCGTACGGGGGATTCAACCGTGCGCTAAATGCAAAACGTGTCATCGGATCGCTGGTCAAGCCCTTCGTGTACCTCACCGCACTCGAACAGACAGAGCGCTTCAACGTTCGTTCGGTTCTCGAAGACAAGGCAGTGGATCTGCCGACCACGACCGACAAGCGGTGGGTGCCCAGGAACTATGACGGAAAGTTCCATGGGCCGGTCTCTCTGCGCCAGGCACTGATCCAGTCTTATAACCTGGCGACCGTTAATCTCGGTCTGAGTGTTGGTCTCAAGACCGTGATAAAACGTCTGCGGGCTCTGGGTATCGAGCGCGAACTCGGTAATTTTCCATCAGTTCTCCTCGGCGCTATCGACCTGACGCCTTTTGAGGTAACCCAGCTATATCAAGGTATCGCCAATGATGGTTTTAAAGTGCCATTGCGCGCGATCCGATCGGTTGCCGATGCGCAAGATAGGACCTTGACGCGTTATTCTCCGAGCGTCGAGCATTTCAGTGATGCATCGGTCGTGTATCTCATTCAGTATTTGCTTGCCGGTGTCGTTGCACAGGGTACCGCGCGCGGAGCGGCTGATGCATTGAATAGTCAACTGCCCCTCGCTGGCAAAACAGGGACAAGTAATGACGGGCGGGACAGTTGGTTTGCGGGATTCGGTGGTAACTATTTGACCGTAGCCTGGGTCGGCCGGGATGATAATGGGGAAACGGGTCTAACGGGGGCTAGTGGCGCGCTTCGGGTCTGGATAGAACTAATGCTCCAGATCGGCATCACACCGGTGCAATTTGGACGGCCTGACGACCTGGCATGGAAATGGGTGTCGCCTGGGGGGGATGCGATTGTGGCGGAGCATTGTGAGGGGGCGGCACTTGTACCGTTGGCGCTGCCGCACGGGCTTGTGGAGCACCACGAATGCGGATCCTGAAAATCCGAGACGAAGCTCATTGATCGCCTACGAGGGCTGTTGCATTGAATGACCATCATGCCAAAGGTTTCGTGCCAATCGTTTGCCTCGTGCTGACGATCTGTGGCTGCGCGCACCGGGCGCCGGCACCCATCGAGGATCGGACTCAACACACAACGATCGAACCGGATCGGGTCATTCCTTTTCCATCTTCCGAAGATGCCGTTGCCGGCGATAAGCTGCCGATTGTCCCAGCGATGTCCGATCGCACTGCCAAGATTGCCATTGACCCCGCTCTTGCGGCAACGGAACAACTCTTGGCCGCTGCCGATGAGGCAATTGCGGCGGGGCAATATGGTGCTGCCGCGGCGAGTGTGGAACGTGCAATCCGGCTCACACCGGAGGATCCTTGGGCTTGGTACCGACTTGCGAAATTGCGCTTCCTCGAAGGAGATTATGACCAGGCGAAAGCTACCGCGCAACGCTCAAATGCGTTGCCGGGCGCAACGCCGCGGCTGCGTGCCGCCAACTGGTTTTTGATCGCCGATGTTGAACGTATCAACGGTGACGAATCGGCGGCGGATGAGGCCTACGGTAGAGCGCAGATACAATCGAGTACCCGAGCCATCGAACAGGACGGCGATCAAGGCACCGGTGGTAATTTGCCTTTTAGTGAATAGGCGAAGGCGATGATTTCGGCAACAGCGACATATAGGCTTTGTGGGATCTCCCGGTCGAGGTCAACGAGAACCAGCAGTTCGACCAATTCCCGTTCGTGTTCCACGGGGATATCGTGCTGCTGCGCCAATTGTAAGATATGCGCTGCCGTCTCTCCGCGGCCTTTTGCCGTTACTCGTGGCGCGCCATTACCCTCCCAGTGCAGTGCAACGGCTACGTCAACATGTTTCCTTTTCACCGTACTCATGCCGTTACGTCGATCAGCGTATCGAACTTTTTTCCCCATTCTTCGAACGGTTTCAGTTGTTCAAGCGAAATACTGACCTTTGCCAGGCCGTTAGCGCGCAGTCGATCCTCCAGCGTTTCGCGCTCGGCCGCAATCGTCTGGCGTAATCGAAGGTTGGCCGACCACAACTTTATTGATAAATCCTCTGGCGTCAGCGTGACGACGGCACGAAGCACCGCATCTGCATTTACCGGTACCTCGATGACTATCGTCGTTGCCGCACTCGCGTCGTCATCGCCCTCGGGGCCTTCTTGGGAGATCTGCAGTTGGACCACCTCGTAGGTATCCTCGATGGCTACCGGAAGATCCAATACGAGTCGAAAATCTCCGTCGAGAAGTGCAGCGACAGTCTTCAATTGGTTAGTTTCGATTTTTGCGATCGCCCCTTCGACAAGTTGTGACAGCGTCCGCAACGAATCTACCTCGAGCGACGGTTCCGAAGCGATCCGGACCGGGCCTTCAGGTGCCGTGGTGGGCGGAACAACCGAGGGCTGGGGTCTCCCCGTCGCCGGGTTAGTTGACGGTGGCGGCTGTCGAGTCTTGGGGGCTGGCAGTCTTGCGGTGTTGTAAAGCTCCCCGCGTAATCGCAATAGCTGCCATTTGAGATCTTGTTCGGGCAGCCCCGTCTGCTTGGTTGCGACGTGATCTTGGTATTGGACGGCGCTCTCCGCGAACGATCCGATCCGGCGCAGTACCGCTGGCAGGCGTGCCGCGTCGCTTATCTCGGGCAGGGACGGAATAGTCCGCAGTACCTTGTGCGTTGCCTGTATGAGAGCAGTCGGTAATCGCGTTTTGGTAATGAATTCGCCAGTTCGTGGTGTCGCGGGCTGCGATATCGCACTCATGCGATCGAGCAGCGGCGCCAACGCTTGTTGCTTTGGGAGCGCCTGGTTCATGGCAGTGCGGATCCGCGCTTTCCCCGGTGAGTGTGCGGCGGCGGGTGAGAGGGTGATCACGGGTCTTAACTGAGTAAGCTTGAGGGTCAATTTGTCGCCCTGTTGGAGCGGCAATGCGGTCGTCGCACGAACTTCGATGCCGTCGAGTCGAAGGCGGATCGAATTTTTACCGCTGCGGCCGATAACACTTGCATCGAGGAGTTGGCCCAACATCCAGTTGCGGATCGGCGGTGGGATGTGTCGGGGGGGCTCGAGGCCGATACCGGAAAGATGCACCTGCATCAGCGGTAAATCGGCAATGGTGACGGAAACTAAAGTCCGGTGACGACTATGATCAATAGAAAACGTTGGTATCTAAAGTGCGGCGATACGGTCAAGGGGCCTTTCCCGGTGGCCGTCATGGAGCGCAACATCGTGCTTGGTCGGGTTAAACCGGATGATCTCCTCTCTCAGGATGGTGAATCCTGGGTAAGTGCACAATGCATACCAGAATTCGAACTAATTTCGGCGCCGGTACGATGCGAGAAGGATTTCGCTTATGCGGACGAGCGGCGGGCTGAGCGACGGCATCTGGCCGTAAGCGATGCGCGTGCTTCCACGATACGGCAAACTGGGAACGACCGGCGATCCGCGGAACCCGCTGAGATCGTAGCCCGTCGGGTGCTCTCGGATCGGATCTGGCTTGGTCTCGGAAAACGCCGGTCGGACAGTCAATTTGTCTGGCCCGCATTGGCCATCGTTGTTCTGGGCATTATTGGTCTCAGCGTACTGACGACCCCAGCTCGACTCGACCCGGGAGATTGTGCCTCGGGGCCGGCCCCCGGTGTCAATTGGGAGTCGTGCAACTGGGCTTCGGCGGATCTGCGCCATGCCGATATGCGCGGCGCGATCGCGCGTGATGCGCATCTGGAATCGAGCGACCTGGCCGGAGCAAATCTTACCGGTGCCGATCTCGCCTATGCGGACCTGCGAAGAGCAAATCTGGAATCGGCCGATCTCGGCGCATCGAGATTGATCGGAGCGAATCTGCGTGAAGCGAATCTCAACCATGCCAATCTGCATTCCGCGGACCTGCAATTCGCCGATCTCCGGGCCGCCCGCTTAGATGGCGCCGATCTCTCGGGCGCGCTACTTGGGAATACGATCTGGGTGTCCGGAGCACAGTGTAGTCGCGATTCGGTTGGTATTTGTCTGTCCGATTAGGGACACAAAAACACTACCATTGAGGATGGCCGCGGTGTAGTCCTAAGTCCGACAGGTTCCTAGCGTGTGGGTTCGCCGAAATCCTGTACCGTGTACGCCCAGGCATCGAGGTCTTGCGCCGGGGTGTTCGCGGCGATCCCCGCTTTGGCACGCAATTGTTGGACGAACTTGCGCTTGTCGGGGAAAGAATCCCAGACGCTGGGAAGATAGGTGGCTCGGCGATTGCCGTGGGCGAGTACGAGCCCGTGGATCCCCGGTTGCAGGATATCCAGGAGATCGTCGAGGCTTTTGAAATCCAGGACCGATTGTGGTGACAGCACGGAAATGTGGAAATGCATCCGCGCCGCTTCGGTATGCATCACCGGGGGGAATCTCGGGTCATGAAAAGCCGCCCCGACGGCATTTTTCGCGACGTCTTCCACCAGAGGTTGAACTGCTCTCAGCGTGCCGATGCATCCGCGCAATCGGCCTTGTATTTTAAGAGTAACGAAACTCCCGCGGACCTGCCGCAAGGCTTCGGGGCAGGCACTTAGCGGTTCCGGCGCCGCGGGATTTGATTTGAGATGGCCCTCTACTGCCGTGTGTGCAACGTCGACCAGTCGCCGCATATCCGCGGGTTCAATTAGTTTATGTTCCATTGACGATAAATGAACCGTAGCCGACCACGCGATCTTTGGGGCCGCGGGTATCTCCCGAATTGGCCGTCGACAGTAGTCGGAGACCCTGCGATTTCTCTTGCAACATGCGCAGTAGGCCATTCACCGCGCGGCAGCCGCAGGCATTTTCCGCATGGATATTTTCATAATCCAGATCGATGATGCGCTGTATGGTAACGGCATCTTTCTGTTTCGCGGTCTCATAGCCATGGAAATGCGACAGGTCGGTGCTCACGACGATAAGCGTGTGGGGATCACCCCAAAATGGTGCAAGCGCATTTTGCACCTCCAGCGGCGATGCATCGCCGACGACCATCGGAATGAGTACGAAGTCCGGGCAAATGGATTGCAGGAATGGCAGATGGACCTCCAGCGAGTGCTCGAATTCGTGTGCTGCGTCGTTGATTGAAACCGACGCTTGTTCGAGCAGGCTTGTGCGATCGGCATCCGACAAGGGGACCGGGCCGAGAGGCGAAAGAAACGCGTCGACCGAACTTATTGCGATTTTGTGTACTCTAACTTTGTGCGCGGGGCCGATCAACGCGACGCGGCGAAGTTGCGTGCCAAGCGGCGCGATTGCCGCATAGGCGGCCGCGGCGATTCGGCCCGAGTAGATATAGCCCGCGTGCGGCGCGATGATAGCATTGCCCGGCACACAATCCGCCGGAGGTGGGCAGGCCGCCAGATACTCAGTGATCACTTGGCGCAACTCGGCCGGGTCCGCTGGGTAGAAGCTGCTCGCCATTGCGGGCGGACGGAGGTGCTGCATCGCGTACCTCGCGTAGGGTGAATTTATTGCTATTTTAATTATAGCGGCTGCCGCGGCCCGTCGGTGTGTTGCAGCCCTGACATAGGGAGTATCGATCATTTCACTGTCGCAATCACAGGTGGAAACGAAATATTGGCATGCCCTGCCGGATGACCGGATCCAGTGCGATCTTTGTCCGCGATCCTGCAAAATGCGGGAAGGGCAACGCGGGCTGTGTTTTGTCCGGGCACGGCACGGTAACAGCATCGTATTGACGACTTACGGGCGCTCGAGTGGGTTTTGCGTGGACCCGATCGAGAAGAAGCCGTTGAACCACTTTTTCCCCGGTACCGCGGTGCTGTCGTTCGGTACCGCCGGCTGCAATCTGGCATGCAAATTTTGCCAGAATTGGGATATCAGCAAGTCCCGCGAAACGGAGACCTTGGCGGCTTCTGCGGACCCGGAGACAATCGCGGTCGCGGCATGCGATAGCGGTTGTAGGAGCGTCGCGTTTACCTACAACGACCCCATCATTTTTCACGAGTATGCGATCGATACGGCGCTCGCCTGCCGCGAATCGGGTATTGCTTCGGTCGCCGTGACGGCCGGATACGTCGAACCTGCGCCGCGGCGCGAGTTCTTCGCTGCTATGGACGCCGCGAACATCGATTTGAAGGCGTTTAACGAGAAATTCTACCGTAAGATCACGGGTAGCCGTTTAGGCCCGGTGCTGGATACCCTGGCTTATCTGCAGGCCGATACCAATGTCTGGTTCGAGATCACCTACCTCGTGATACCGGGATACAATGATAGTACGCGCGAGTTGGAAGCCATGTGCGGCTGGTTGGTCGACAACCTTGGCCCGTCCGTACCTTTGCACTTCAGCGCCTTTCACCCGGATTGGAAGATGCGCGATATACCACCGACGCCGCCGGCGACCTTGACCCGTGCCCGCCGGCTGGCGCGCGAACACGGGATTTGTCACGTCTATACCGGTAATGTTCACGATCCGGCGGGCGGGAGTACTTACTGCCAGTCTTGCGGCAAGCTTCTGATCGAGCGGGACTGGTATCGACTCGGGGCATACAACCTCGGCGCCGATGGCAGCTGCCCAGACTGTGGGAGCATTTGTCCCGGGCGTTTCATGGAAGGCCCGGGCAACTGGGGCCGCCGGCGCATGGTGGTCGATATGCCGGGGGCGTTCGGAGCCGGCCCGGCGTAGTGGTTACGCTCAGAGCGTGATGCCAGGAATTTGCCGGCTGGTTCCGCGATCCCTCCGCTTTCGCTGGCTCTCGACAGGATAGTCGAGCGACGCGGTGAACAGCCCCCCCGGCGGTCCGCCAGAGATTGCGGGTTACCCAACTTGAAAAAATAGTGGGGAATCATTACCATCACACGATGTTCAATTGCGGGGTGGAGCAGCCTGGCAGCTCGTCGGGCTCATAACCCGAAGGTCGCAGGTTCGAATCCTGCCCCCGCTACCAGTTGGGCAGATTCTAAGTAATCGTCATTCACAGTCGTAGCTTCAAGCTATTTTCCCATCTTTACTTTATATTCGTTAACCCCGACCGGGGATTTGACGTGTCACAGGATCATCTCCTGTCGATTTTGCATCGGTGGGTGTCAGCCTCAAGCCGCTGATGGATCAGCGCAATGAAAACTCATCGATTACTAAGAAATCCTTTGAAGAACTAAGGTGTCGCAGTGAGATCTTCGCTCATCGTTTTACTCCAAGCAGATATGAATCAATTCTGAAACTGCCCCTTACGATGAGCTTCCTCTGTTGCTCAACGGACGAGTATGATCTGAATAGGTTTTCCATTCAACGGAGGACAGCGTGCATCTAGACAGTTTCATCGTATCTGCCCTGCTCCTGCTGGCCGTCACATCGGTGGCAGTCGCGCTTTTCCGCCGCCTCGGCCTCGGCTCGGTGCTTGGGTTGCTCGTCGCGGGCGTGGTGATCGGCCCCCACTCCCCGGGCCCCTATGTGACAGCCCATGTGGAGGATGTGCGGCATTTCACTGAATTGGGGGTGGTGTTACTGCTGTTCGTGATCGGCCTGGAGATGAAGCCGAGCCGCTTGTGGTCGCTGCGCCGGGACTTATTTGGTCTCGGGTCGTTGCAGATCCTGCTGGCCGGTCTCGCGATCGCATTGTATGTGTCATTAGGCGCAGAGTCCTGGAAAACGGCGCTGTTCATCGGTTTCACCCTATCGTTCTCTTCCACCGCCTTCATCATGCAACTGCTGCAAGAGCGGGGGGCGTTTGCCAGCAGCCACGGCACCGGCACATTCGCGGTCCTGTTGATGCAGGATCTCTCCGTGGTATTGCTGCTCGCCCTGGTGCCGCTGCTATCCGACACCGCCACCATCGCCTCCGGCAACCCGCTATGGGAACAGTTGCTCATCCTCGGCGGTATGTTCACCGTCATATGGGTCTTCGGCCGTCGAGTGGTCCCTTTCGCTCTGGAGCGGTTGGCGCGCCACGACAACCGCGAGGCATTTCTGCTGGTTACGTTACTGGCAGTATTCTTGGCGGCCTGGGCCATGCACCAGGCAGGACTTTCCATGGCGCTGGGTGCCTTAATCATGGGTATGCTGCTCTCCGGATCGCGCTACAATATGCAACTCCATGCCCACATAGAGCCCTTCAAAGGCCTGTTGATGAGCCTGTTTTTCGTGGCTGTGGGCATGTCTATCGACCTCGGGGAACTGGCCGAGCAGCCGCTCGAGTTCATTGGGCACACCGCTGTCCTGATCAGCATCAAGCTTGTGGTGCTGTTTCCGTTGGCGCTCGCCTTCGGATATTCCCGCAGTGACTCCGTGCGCATTACCTTCTTGCTTGCGCAGGCAGGCGAATTCGGCTTCGTGCTTTTTGGATCCGCCCTGGCTCTGGAGGTCATCGACGAGGCTACCTTCATCATGGCCGTGGGTGTGATTTCTTTGAGTATGCTGGTTACGCCGCTGCTGGTACGTTTCGGCGATAGGCTTGCCTGCCGGATCGAGGGCAATCGCAACGAGCCACAAGATCTGCCCACCGATATGCAGGCGGTGTCGGAGCCGCAGGTGTTGATTGGTGGTTACGGACGCATGGGTCACACTATCGCCACACTGCTACAGGCAAGCGGAATTCCCTTCGTCGCTTTTGACACCAACCCTGAACGGGTGGAGGTGGGTCGGGTCTACTGCCAACCCGTACTGTACGGAGACATCTCCGACCCCGAACTGCTCGCCGCCGTCCATGCGGAACGGGCCTCCCTGGTTGTGCTCGCCATCGACGACGGTTCCATTGCGTTACGCACGGTCTCTCACCTGCGCAACACCTACCCCCAGGTGCCGGTCATCGTGCGCGCCCGGGACCTCGAAGCAAGCTCCCACCTTCTCCAGGCCGGAGCGACCGAGGCGTTTCCGGAAACTATCGAAGCAAGCCTGCGCCTCGGGGCAAAAGCACTCCAAATGGTCGGCGCCCCTGATGATAGTGTCGATCTTCTGATCCAAGGTGTGAGAGAAACGGGCTACGAACTGGTGCGCGAAAGGCCCGAAGGCGATGAGTCGCCATAATCTTGTCGGTTTTGAAAGCCAATCCTGCTCGATTCCAGATTACTACGCACGCAAAAAGTCGCGGAGGAGGAACGATTACGACAGTCAGGTGAACCCTGTGTTCAATATCTAAATTGAAGCAGGCGCCAGATTTGCTGACCACGTTGAAGTTCAGAACCAAGTCTGATGCGACCAATGTGATGGCATAGAGCCTGATGATTGCCTCCTTATAGGGATTTTTGATGAAAAAACAGATCGGAAAAGAGTATGTCGCTCCATGGGAAAAGGCCTTTGATCGGGTATTAACGCCCCTAGATGAATTTATTCACCATCAGACCACCAGCGGCATTCTACTCATGCTGTGAGAGAACATCGACAAAAATGATGAATTGCGATCCAGGGTTCGAGCCTTGGGAGAGGGTGTACGGCTGGTACAGGCACCTGCTCAAGTCCTTGAACGTAAGATGCACCTGCCTACCTTGTTATCCCTGTCTTTTCTTTGGCCAATGAAGGGCTTCCTATCGACTGGTCCTCTTCTGTCAGTATCGTCACTCACCCGGTCTCAATGGGTATTGCGGCTGGCCTGGTTGTCGGAAAACTGGTCGGCATCGCTGGTTTCTCCTGGGTTGCCGTGAAGCTTGGCCTTACCTCTCTTCCGCAGGGCTTGAACTTCAAGCATATTGTAGGCGTAGCGTTGATGGGGGGCATCGGCTTTACCATGTCAATATTTATTGCGGAACTGGGATTTGCCCACCAAGCCCAGGATTTATTGATAGCCAAAACCGGGATTCTTTTTGGCTCAATTTTTGCGGGGGTTTCGGGTTTTCTCTGGCTGTATCTTACTTCTGAGAAAAGTAGGGAATAGCGTTCTCAATATTATTTAGAACCACCCATAATATATCATTCAGGTGATCATGTCCTTTAGGGTCAAAATGCCGACGACTTTTTTAGCCTGCGTCACCACCAGATGATGGATATTTTTTCGAAGCATCAACTCATTGGCTTCACTGCGGAACACATAAGCGTCCATGGAAATCAACGGTTGAGACATAATTTCCCCAACGGTAACGGAATTTCCATCCCGTCCTTCTGCAAGGACTTGATAGACCATGTTGGTTTTGGTGACGATGCCGACCATGTCTTCGCCTTCCTTCACCAAAATCGAGCCTATTTTTTTTTCGACCATCAGTAAGGCGGCTTTTTTCACCGTTGCCTGGATATCGACATGCACCACAGGCGACACCATGAATTCTTTCAGTGGAATCATTTTTCTCCTCAAAGCAGATTTTGAAATTGGGCGATGGTCAATGTAAATTTACCTTCCGGGCGTGGCCCGGTTGCCTCCCACGCTAGTGGGCGCTGTCCATTTCACGCAGAGATTGCACAATGGCCTGGCTGGCACGGGCACTGATCAACCGTTGCTGGTCGTAGCCCCAGATGATTTCCCAGGCGCTTTCTCCATACATGTCGACCAATGGCAAAGCTACATCCTCCAGCATCCATCGGCCATGGCGCTGGTCTTCTTTGATATGCAAGTCCCAATAGCCGGTGGCTTCTTTGCTCAGGCCCAACCGCTCTCCCGCCAGGCTATAATTTTTGAATGACGCGGGAACCGAGATTTCGGTGTATAGCAGTCCTCCCACGTAGCGTAGAAAGTTTCGCTTGAGTTCACAAAGAACAAAACTGTGGTTGGTGTTGACCAGCACTTCCCAGGGAGTTATGTCGAAGTAGGCTTCTGGTTCTGGATTCATTCCAAATTCCTGCAACATCGCAGAAAAAAATGATGAATGTTTTCTGGCCAATCGCCCACCACCATATTCCTCAAGAAAAATCCTGGTCAGCATGGATTGAACTTCATTTCCGA
>DAOWDI010000164.1 GCA_030639105.1 Gammaproteobacteria bacterium
ATGGCGATCGTCCGCATAAATCATTGCGGCCCTCCATCGATGAACTCTATGCGGCGATTAACGAAACGTTTGGGCGGGGCGGCAACGTCATTATTCCCACCTTCGCGCTCGAACGCGCACAGGAGATCCTGTACTACCTGCGCGAGGGAGTCCAAAATCAAAATGTCGAAAAATACTTGAATGTGTTCCTCGACTCACCGATGGCGATTTCCGCCACACAGATATTCGAGCGACATCCGGAGTGCTTCGACGCCGAGACCCTACAGGAGTCGCATGACGGTAACGACCCGTTCGACCTGCCGGGACTGCATTTCACCCGAGAAACTGCCGAGTCCATGGCTATCAACCAGATCGCGGGCGGCGCGGTGATCATGGCCGGTTCGGGTATGTGTACCGGTGGGCGCGTTCGGCATCATCTCAAACACAACCTCTGGCGCCGGGAATCCAGCGTGGCGTTTGTCGGCTACGCCGCACAGGGCACGCTTGCCCGGCAGATTATCGATGGCGCAAAGTGGGTGCATATTTTTGGTGAGGAGATACCGGTGCGCGCGCGGATCCATACCATTGGTGGTTTCTCCGCGCATGCCGATCAGGCAGAACTGTTGGCCTGGCACGGACAAACCGGCAACCCGAAGACGACTTTCCTCGTGCACGGAGAAGAAAAAAGCATGCAGGGGTTTTCCGAACGGCTGCATGACACTGAGGTCAAGATGCCGCGTTTGCATCAATCGTTCACGCTATAGGCCCGTCGCAATGGGTTTCTGATCCCGATGCCTGCAAGATGGATAAATGGAAGCTTATCAGCGAACCGTCCCCGGGATCTGTCCATAAAAAAATGGTATGCGCAAAATCAAGGAGATCTCTGATTGGTCAGTCGTTGAGGCGTGCAATGTCGGCAACCCGCGTGAAGAGGCCGTGGATCCGGTTTAACAGGGCAATTCGGTTGTCGCGTACATTCGCGTCATCACACATCACCATTACTTCGTCGAAAAACAGGTCGATTGGATCACGCAGTTCGGCCAGCACCTTCAAATAGGCGCCATAATCCGCGGTCCGAATAAAGCCATCGGCCGCCGCACTAACGACTTCGACGCGGTTCGCCAGTGCGCATTCGGCCGGGTCATGCAACAGTGTCTCATCGATCGATGCCGAACCCTCGATGCCGCTCTTGCGCAAAATATTAGCAATACGCTTATTCGCCGATGCCAGAGCGGCGGCTTGTGGGAGGTTCTTAAAAGTGGTGACCGCCCCGATGCGATGCTGAATGTCGGTGGGTTGATTCGGCCGAACGGCGAGCACAGCCTCGACCACTGAGCCTGAAATCTTCTGCTCGGCAAAATAATTTCTGAGCCTATCGAGAATGAATGTGAGTACCTTGGCGGGAATGCCGTCCGTATTGATATGCTCGGCGTATCCGTCCGCGGCGAGTTGTAGCGATCCCGTGAAGCCAACGGCTGAGCCTGATTCCAGCGCGATGCGAATGCAACCGAGTGCGGCTCGCCGCAGTGCATAGGGATCCTTATCGCCGGTTGGCGCGGAGCCAATAGCGAAGATCCCGATCAGCGTATCCATTTTGTCCGCGTAGGCAATACAGCGGCCAATGGCCGTAGCTGGAATCGAATCGCCGGCGAAACGCGGCTTGTAAAATTCGCCCAACGCCTCGGCTACCTCGTGCGGCTCCCCATCATTCTCGGCATAGTAGGAGCCCATGATCCCTTGCAACTCAGGGAATTCGCCCACCATCTCACTCACCAGATCGCATCTCGACAACTGTGCGGCGCGGGCGCATAGCTCGCCATCGGCCTCGAATTCCGGGGCCAAAGCGCGCGCGAGTTGCGTTATGCGCGCCGTTTTGTCCTTGATGCTCCCGAGACGTTTTTCGAAAACAATGCCTTCCAAGCGGCCTAAGCGCTCTTGAAGCCGCGATTTTCGATCCTGATCCCAGAAAAAGGCGGCATCGCTCAAGCGTGGACGGATAACGCGTTCGTTGCCATGGCGCACGGCATCGGGGTCGGTACTTTCGATATTCGAGATTGCGATGAACTTATTGATGAGCTCTCCATCGGGAGATTCAACCGGAAAGTATTTTTGATGGTCCTGCATACTCGCAACCAGTACTTCGCGCGGTAGTTCAAGAAAATGCTGGTCGAAGCTTCCACAGATCGGAACCGGCCACTCTACGAGCGCCGTGACTTCGTCGAGCAATGCTGAATCGATGACCGCACGGCCATCATTCCCTGTCGCGGCCTGTTGCGACAAGCGCGCAACTAACTCGCGTCGGCGTTCGAAATCCGCGATAACGAAACCGGTTTTTTCCAACACATCGGGATAGTCGTCAGACGATTGCAGCACGATAGAGTCGCTGCAGTGGAACCGGTGCCCACGGGTTGCGGTGCCGCTTTTGATGCCAAGGATCGTCGCCTCGATAGTCTGGCTGCCTAGCAGCATGACCACCCAGTGTACAGGCCGGACGAATTGTGCCGATCCGTCGCCCCAGCGCATGGGCTTTAGGATCGGCAGCGCATCTAGCGCACGTTTGACGATATCCGGTAATAACGTGCGTGCCGCCTGCCCCTCAATTTCGGCGTTGTAGCTGAGCCACTCGCCTTTGCCGGTCTGCATCCGTCCCAGCGCTTGCACATCGACGCCGCAGGATTTAGCGAAGCCTATCGCCGCCTTTGTGGGATCGCCGTCGGCGTCGAAGGCAGCGTTAAGTGCGGGCCCGCGCCGTTCGACCAATTGGTCGTCTTGGCACACTGCAAGCTGTGACACCCGGACCGCGAGTCGCCGCGGTGAAGCAAATGATACGCCGGCACCATGAGCTAGACCATGCGCATCCAGACCTTTCTCGATCTCACGACAAAACTCGGTCGAGAGTGCGAGCAGCGCTTTGGGTGGAAGCTCCTCGGTTCCGATTTCGACAAGGAAATTTTCGCGTGTGGTCACGAAGATAGCTCAGTGGGTGATGGCCCTTCGGGTCGAACGAGCGGAAATCCAAGCACTTCCCTCGCTGCAAAGTAGGCCTCAGCAATCGCACAAGCCAAAGTCCTCACACGCAAGATGTAACGTTGACGCTCGGTCACTGAGACCGCGTGGCGTGCATCCAGTAAGTTGAACGTGTGTGAAGCCTGCACCATCATTTCGTAAGCCGGCAGAGGAAGCCCCAGGGCGATCATGCGTTTCGCTTCCATCTCGCAGTCACTGAAACGTTGAAATAAGATATCAACATTCGCGTGCTCGAAATTGAAAGCAGACATTTCGCATTCATTTTGGCGGTAGATATCGCCGTAACTGACAGTGGCATCAGCGGTGCCGGA
>DAOWDI010000107.1 GCA_030639105.1 Gammaproteobacteria bacterium
CAGATTGTCTCCGGTGTTATCGGTAAAGAGAAGGTCCATTACGAGGCGCCGCCGTCGAGCCGCCTCCCCGATGAGATGGCCCGTTTTCTAACTTGGTTTGAAGAACCCAAGGGCGCCGATCCGCTTCTCGTGGCAAGCCTGGCGCATCTGTGGTTTGTCACGATCCATCCGTTCGACGATGGTAACGGGCGCATTGCGCGCGCGATTGCGGACTTGAGTCTTGCTCGCGCCGAACATAGCCCGCAGCGTTTCTACAGCATGTCGGCCCAAATTCGAAAGGAACGAAGTGCGTACTACGATGCGCTTGAGAGAACTCAGAAAGGCGGGCTTGAGGTGACAAGCTGGCAGAGTTGGTTTCTGGAATGTTTACTCCGCGCCACCGAAGGTGCGCAGGAAACGCTTGCTTCCGTTCTCGGTAAAGCCCGTTTTTGGGAACGCTTCGCCGCGGTGCCGTTGAACGATAGACAGATCACGGTGTTACACCGGATCCTCGATAGTTTCGAGGGCAAACTCACGAGTTCGAAATGGGCCAAGATCGCGAAATGCTCTCAGGACACGGCGCATAGAGACATTGTCGATCTCATTGAGAAGGGCGCACTCGTCAAAGATTTAGGCGGCGGCCGGAGCACGAGTTACTCAATCGCAGACGGATGATCGCAACCAACATCCACAAAGGGGACATCACCCATAGCCTCTGTCCCTATTCAACACCAGGTCAAACTTATCGAAGTCGCCGAGCGTATTTGCAGTGGTAAGTCCCAAGAAACTCCCGAACTCACTCTGTTGCGAGCCCGTCACCGCGATGCAAGTTATTGAAGGTAATGGTGGCTATGGGTGGACTTGAACCACCGACCTCAGCATTATGAGTGCCGCGCTCTAACCAGCTGAGCTACATAGCCACAAGGGATACAAATACCAAAGGGATGAGTCGGATGCGCAGGCCTCGCGGCCGCGTTTGACCCTTAATCCAAGCCTTGGGGATCGCGATCATCGACGTTGCATCGGGACGTGTCAAGCGAGTTGCCGCTACGCTTAGGCATGGCTCGGCGAGTGGCCTATAGTGTTCACAATGCCTTCCAGCTCATACGAGGGATCCATGGCCGACACACTACCCGACAACGGCATCATCGTCACCGAGGCGGCTGTCTTGGCCGAATGGCTCGATTACAACGATCACATGAACGTCGCCTACTACATCGCTGCATTCGATATCGGTATCGACGAATTGAAGGCAACCTACGGGATCGATGGTGAATACATCGAGACTCAACAACGCTCCACGGTAGCGCTCGAGGCTCATATCACCTATCAGAATGAGGCGTCGCTGGGGGACAAACTCCGGATAGAAACGCGCGTACTGGATTTCGATGGCAAGCGCACACACCTCTATCAGGAGATGTACCGTGACGATGCATTACTCGCAACGCAAGAGACGTTGTCGATCAGCTTCAATTTAAAAGCGCGCGCGACCTGTCCGTTCGACGCCGCGATTGCGCCGAATATTGAGCGGCTGCACCAGGCGCAGAGATCTCTGCCGCGCCCGGCCTGGGTCGGACGCTCGGTGGGGATCAGAAAAGGGAAACCGGTGTCTTAACGAACGCCGAATACGACGATGGTCTTGCCGGCGACGCTGATCAGGTGCTGCTCTTCCAAGGTCTTCAAGACGCGTCCAACCATCTCGCGCGAGCAGCCGACGATACGCCCGAGTTCTTGACGGGTGATCCGGATCTGCATACCGTCGGGGTGCGTCATCGCGTCGGGCTCTTTGCACAGATCGAGCAAGGATCGGGCGACGCGGCCGGAGACATCCATGAATGCCAGGTCACCGATCTTGCGGTTCATCTTACGCAGCCGGTTGGCGAGCTGTGAGGAGATGGCGAACAGCAGGTCGGGGAATACCGTCGACATGCTCTTCAACTTATCGTAACTGATCTGAGCGACTTCGCAGGGCGTCTTGGCGCGCACCAGCGCGCTGCGATTGACATGCTCATTGAACAGCCCGATTTCCCCGAAGAAATCACCGGGGTTCAGGTATGCGAGCACTAACTCACGGCCCTCCTCATCTTCCAACATCACCGTGACCGAACCCTTGATGATGTAGAACAATTCATGCGACGGATCGCCCTGTCGAATGATGGTACTCTTCGACGGGAACAACTTGCGATGGCAATGCTCCAGGAACCGCTGGATCGCGTCTTCATCGGTCTTAAGCGAGGACTGTACGGAGTTCATAACAACTACCCTCTTGAGGTATATCCAATTCTTGATCGTTATTAGTTAAGGAGTCTACCGATTTATTATTTTCTTAATTAATATATAGGAAAGTACTGCAACATACTAATTCTACTAGATTTAACTTTATTTAGTTATAATCCCATACAGCAACGATAAACACGGATAGCCGATTGCAGTATGCACGCAAGCATTAAATGGGTCGACAACGTCATGTTTATCGGTCACTCCGGCAGCGGCCACAGCGTCATGATCGACGGGCCGCCGAGTGCGGGCGGCAACAATGGCGGCGTTCGGCCGATGGAGCTGGTGCTGATGGGCCTCGGCGCATGCGCAAGTTTCGATGTGGTCTCGATCCTGAAGAAATCCCGTCAGGATGTCACCGCTTGCCGCACCGAGCTTGAGGCCGAACGCGCCGAGGAGATCCCACAGGTTTTTACCCGCATCCATATCCACTTTATCGTCACCGGTCATGGACTCAAACACAAACAGGTCGAGCGGGCGGTAACGCTCTCCGCGGAAAAGTATTGTTCGGCCTCGATCATGATTGGCAAGACCGCGGACATTACCCATGATTTTGAGATCATTGAACCAAGCGCTTCATCCTAGAAGCTGACCGTCCTGGCCGTACTTCCGCTCTGGCGCTGCGCGACGATATCCGCACGCCGGATCAAACGTTGAGCATCGTCACCCTTGCGCCAGCTGCTTGCACCGACGTTGACACTCACCGCCGGTGCCGCGCGGTTAAGGTCCGGGAGCAGCGCGCCCGTCACCTTTTCCGCCAAACACAGTGCCGCAACATCGGTTGTTTCCGGGAGAATGACCACCAACGCCCGATCCGACCACTGACCGAGGACGTCGACCCAACGCAATTGTTCCTTCAGTGTTCCCGCGATCAAATCGTACACGGCCCGTCGCTGCCCGTCGGCATCCAGCATACCGAAGTCTATCCGGATCACCAGACACGACAGTGGGTTGGCATAACGGCGCGATCGCGAGACTTCGAGTTGCAAACGGCTGGACAGGGCATTGCGCGACAAGAACCGCGAAGCGGCCGAACCCTCGAATCCACGCATTGCCAGCGCATCAAAAAACCAATCGATGGCATATTCGCGATCCATCACGAGTAAGGTCTGGCCGCGAAACGCCGCCAATTGTATGCCCCGCGAGATGCCGATCAGGCTGCCTTTCTCCAGGATCCGGCAGGGTTCGGCGCCGCGCGCTGGCGGATCGGAGGCCGGCAGCGGAAGCAATAAGGACTCCGCGCTCCGGCCGATGATGTCACCGACATCGCGCCGCAGCAATTCGCTCAGCGCGCCGTTCCCCCAAACGACGCGGTCCTCATGGTCGACCACGGCAATCCCTGCCGGCAGGTCGTCGACGATCGAGCGAGCAAGTTCAGGATGAAGTTCTATCATTGGCCCGACATAGCGGCGCTGGCCGCCCGGTTACTGTGGCTGAACTAGCGGCCAAACGTGAAATTTCTTTATCGCGGTACCGTGGTCCCAATGCAGCCGAGAAAAGACTCCTCGAGCGTCGCCCCGCCATAGGCGGCGCCGAAATCGGCGATGGTCCCGTAAAAGCGGATCCGCCCGGCATCGAGAATAGCGGCCCGGTCGCAGAGGGTGGCGATATCATCGAGCAAGTGCGTACTGAAAAATATCGTGACGCCATCGTCTTTCAGCCGTCTCAGGCGCGCCTTGAACAACGCCCGTGCCTTCGGATCGAGACCGCTCATCGGTTCGTCGAGGATGAGCAGTGGACGGTGCGTTAGCAGGCACCCAATGAGTCCGAGTTTCTGGGTCATACCTTTTGAATACTCGCGCGCGGGCCGGCCGAGCGCATCCGTATCGAGTTCGAGGCTCGCGCATTCTTCCCCGATCGCTGTCACCTCCGGCTCGACGCCGTGAAGTGCGGCGATAAACCGCAGGACATCACGGCCCGTGGCATAGTACGGCGCTACGAAGTGCTCGGCCAAGTAGGCCACAGGCTCGCGTGCCCTAGGCTGGCAATGATGGGCACCGAAGATCTCGATGTGGCCGCTGTTGATGGCTGTCAGGTCGAGCATGGCCTTGAGTAGAGTCGATTTTCCGGCCCCGTTGATACCGATGAGGCCAACGGTTTCGCCGGACGCGATCCGCAGATCGAGCCCGTACAGCACCTCACGGTCGCCGTACCGCTTTGTTACATTCGACAACAGTAACGGCATTGACATGGCCGTTTTGAGGTCAGATCATCGAGGAAAAACGGCCCGCGCATGGCGGGCCGCGGAACGTCTCAGCACCGCTGAACCAATCAATAGAGATAGACGGCGTTGCAGAGTTGTTCGTTGGAGGCGATGTCCCAGATATCTGGATCCGTTGTCGCATCTACGCAGGCCGGCAAGGATTCGGCGAGCGTTCCCAAGGTCGCGCCGGAGGTCACGGCGTGACGCAAGACGCCGGTCTGCGGCAGGCCGTCGTCGATCTTAAGGTCGAGTTCGCGCAGTACGTTTACCGGGATCCCGGCGCCGAGAACCAGATTGAGCCGGTCGGCCGGCGTCCCGCCCGCGTCGTCGTAATCGTCCGTCCGGTACAGGATCAAAAAGCCGTTGAAGGCGTTGCGCGGCGCCACGTCGGTGTCCGCGGCAGTTGGCGCCGTGCTTCCGCCTTTAAAGTTGCCCTGGATAAAACCCGCCTTCGACAGTTGTTCCCACAGCGCCAGCGGTTCGGTCCAGTCCGCACCGCCGTCCAAGCGACCGCTGTTGTCACCGCCGGTGAGAACACCGGGGATGGCTTGCACGGCGTTCGCCTGGCCCCAGTCACCGGGAACCTGGCGGTAGCGGTCGATAAAGCCGTAATATGCCGCCTGTACGCCGGAGTTCTGATCGGCGATGTTGCGCACCCGGGCGCTGGTGATCAATTCCTGGCCCTTGAGGATCCCGCCGAGCAAGAGGCCAATAATGACAAGTACGATCGCGATCTCGACGAGCGTGAAACCGTGTTGTTTTTGTAGCTTGGGCATAGTATCAATCCTTGATGGATCCATGTTGTTTAAATCCAAGAGGCACATTGTGTGCCAAAACCATAACCCCCTGTAATCCTTACGTTTATCGAAATGCTCATACCGCCAGTTTGTCAAGGAATAAACAGATGTGACGATTTATCAACAATATCGGCCGAGCCCGTCGACAGTTTGACATCACCCGGGGCCGGGAAAAGCGGTAATAATACCGCGCATTAGTGGCCGCCAATCGGGATCAATACCGGCATCATGAGCGTCGGCATCAGCTGATTGTGCGGCGCCATTTATTCCGGTGGGCTCGCGGCCGCACGCTCTTCAAGCTCGACGAGGCGCCGCGAGAGGAACCATTGCTCATGGGGATCGGCAATCGAACCGCTGTCGAGCAAGGCGCCGAGGAGAACTTTCGCGCTCTCGATCTCCCCCATGTCTTCGAGGACAAAAATGACCATCTGCTTAGCCCAGTTCGGCACCCCGGGGCCCGTCGCCAAGCTCGACAAGGTGCGCGCGTAGCGCAGTGCCAGCTCGATATCGCCGATACGATGCTTCGCGATATAGATGGCGTGGGCCATCCACGGCCAGCGCGCATCGGGATCGCGACGGAACTCATCCTCGACAAAATCAAGCATGAGACGCTGTTTATCCGTATCCGGCACCTCCGCGTAAATACGACTGGCCGCCAACAACGGATAGTGTGAGTTCGGGTCGAGTTCGAGGATCAACGCGAGCCACTCGATGACTTTCACATAATCGAGCGCGCTGAACGGGATGCTGATCCCCGGTTGATTATCAAAGCTCTGCAGCCACAGCATGGCCAGCTTGGCCGCAACAACGCCCTCACCGAAACTCAGCGCGCGGACCATTTGGATCCCCGGCGGGTGCCCCAGCTGCTCCCCTCGTGCGGCTGTGGGAGACTGGAAATGATGGATCGCGATCTGCGCGATCAGGCTCCCGAGCAGCAATGCCACTACGCTAAGCGGCACCGCGTCGATGCGTCGCTCGTTTTGTGCCATCTAAAAATTCCGGCGGTGCAGGTCAAACAGGCCGACACCAACGAGCAAGCTCGTATAGACCAACGTTTGCATTGTCAACATAGCGAGGACCGCGGTTGACGGTGCGCCATCGATAAGCCAGGCGGCCTGCGTAAACCGATCGAGATCGGGTAGCAGGTAGGCCAGCAGATCCACCAGCGCGGCAATGAGGCGACTCGACGGCAAAGACAGATCGACCGTCGGGCCGGTGCTGATCAGGGCCAGGCCCGCAATGCCGCGCGAAAGCAAATAGAAGCCGGCGAGGATACTGATAGCGACCGCTAGGTGTCGCAGCGTTATCGCGAAAGCCAGCGCCGCGGCAACGACGATGATGAGCTCCAGCGCGAGAGAAAAACACCAAGACAAACCTTCCGTGGGCGCCTGCGCTATGAGCGGCAGGCTTAGCAGCGCCGAGAAACAGACTACCGCCGTGATATAGCCGAGGAGTTTGCCGATATACCAGTCGGTGCGCGAAACCGGGCGCGAGAGGATCAGATCGATCACCTGATCGTCGATCTCACGCAAAACGCTCGTGGTCACGAGCAATGCCATCACGAACGCGGCCGCCAGGCGCATGCTCGCGGCGTAGAAAACCAGGCGGTGCTGAGCGGTTTCGGTGATCGCGATGGAGGCCGCGAACTCCGCCATTGCACATCCGCTCAATATCAATGCGAGGGCAAACCACCACAGGCGCGTGCGCCTGATTTCGAGCCAGGCGAAGCGCATCACCGCAAGGCTATTGCGGGCATTCATCTCTTCAGAGTACCTGAACACCGTTGTTCAAGGCAAAATGTCGTGGCGCATTGACAACGCTGGGGACGGCAAGATGGAGACTTGCCGTCCTGGTGGATCCCCACACTCGCCGCGGTGAAGGGTTGTGGAAGATCGGCGGACAAATCAGACTCAAGAGAGCGTAAACTACGGTCCTTTACCGCGCTTTTAGGTCTGGAATTCAAAGACAACGTGATCTATTTGTCCCGCCTGCTCGATCGCCGCCGCGAGCACTGGATCCTGGCGACAATGCTGATCGTGCTCAACCTGGCCCTGCGAGCGGATTTCGGCAGCGCCCTGTCGGCTTCGCTGATGACCGCGCACCTCGGCCTGTTTTTTATCTGGCAGCCCATCTGGCAGCGGGACCAACACCTGGATCGCTGGTCCGCGGCACTGATCATCGTGTTCACCGGCGCGTTCATTACCGTGCTCGACTGGCGCCTCTTATTCGGTTGGATGATCCTGCTCATCGGTATCGTCGCGGGACGATCGTTTTCGACACGCCGGGAACGCCTGGCATATATGATCACACTGATCTTCCTGATCTCCGTCTTGCTGATCGAATGCGTGCCGATGATATTCGCTATCGGCGAGTTGAATAGCGCGGTGTTTTATTCTTTTCGCCTCGCCTGGATCGTCCTGCCGCTTTTAGTGCTGTTGTTCCCGACCTATAGCCCGGCGCAGCGGAAAACCTTTCCGATCGATTTCTTTCGTGGCATTACCATCGCCTTGATGACGGCCCTGCTGGCGCTCAGCAGTGTGCTCATGACCTACGAACTGCGTATCGAGTACCCCGTCGCGCTGATCGCGAGTCTGCTGGTCTTGAGCGCGTTCCTGTTTCTGATCAGCTGGCTAATCACACCCACCACCGGCTCAGGGCTCGGCGCCTTGTGGGAAAAATCGATCCTCAATATCGGTACCCCCTTCGAAAGCTGGTTGTCGAATCTGGCGCAGCTCGCCACAAGGCGCCAGCAGCCACGGGAGTTTCTCGATGCGGCGATCGTGGAACTGTGCGAGATCCCCTGGATCCGGGGCGCCGAATGGGTCGGGGGAGGGCAGCAGGGCACCGCCGGCGACCACGCCGATTTCAACACCTCCATCACGACCGGCGACCTCAAGGTGACGCTATTTACCGATCGCCAGGTTGGTCCTTCCCTACTGATCCACTGCCGCCTGCTGATCCTGGTCCTTGGCCACTTTTATTCGGCGAAGATCCGTGAAACCGAACAGGCCCACGATGCCCGCATGCAGGCGGTACACGAGACCGGCGCGCGCCTGACGCACGACATCAAGAATCTACTGCAATCGCTCAAGACGACAACGGCGATCATCCTCGAAGACACGGGATCCGGCGACAGCGAACGCTCGCAAAAGCGCCAGTCCCTGCTGCGCCGCCAACTTCCCCATATCACCCAGCGCCTGCAGCTGGCGCTCGACAAACTGCAGCAGCCTTCATCACAGCCGAGCGAAAGTGTCGCGATTGCAACTTGGTGGGATGAACTGGTCGAACGCTACCGCTCGGAGAATATCGAGTTTCTGGCTGACATCCACGCAAATGACTTTGGCGTTCCCCGCGATTGCCTGGACAGCGTCGTCGAAAATCTACTGGACAATGCCCGCAACAAGGCAAAAACGAGCGATGCGATTCAGATCAAGGTCGGACTGTACGAGAAAGACGGCGATGTGGTCTTAAGCGTCGCCGATAATGGCGCGGCGATCGATCCCTCGCTTGCGGGTCAACTCCTGAGCCAGCCGGTCGCCTCCGACAGTGGTCTCGGGATCGGGCTGTACCAGGCCGCGCAGCAGGCCGAGGTCAACGGTTACCGGTTGGTGCTGAGCGAGAACGAAGACGGCGCGGTACGGTTTACCCTGACGAATAGGGCGGCGCATTCACGGTAAGCATTCCGAACGCCGCCATGCGATTGTCTAGCCGTAAAACGATGCTACCGTGACGCATAGCGGTCTCCTCAACTTAGTGAGCACTCACTTTAATGGCTGACTTCAAGTTCTTACCATGATCACGACGCTATATTTCTTAGGATTCAAGACAGAGACCTCAATAGTCCACAATACGTTATCGACGGGTATGTTTACGCTGTAGCGCGAATAACAGGGTCGTAGTGAACACTTACTTACTAGTCAATATAATGTACCAACACCGCGGTCGAGCCTCAAGCGACAATGGTTTCTGGAATATTTTGCTCGAAAAATACCAGGCTGCTGGAATCGAGGAAGGTGAGGTAAGGGTTACGCGGACGAACAGGGAGTAAGGCGCATCTACGGGAGCCGCCCGGAGGTTACCATGCGGTTGTTGAGCACCGCCGGGGACAGCCACATGACGATGTCGTCGAAGGCGCAGAGTGGGGTTGATTCGTCGTTGTTATCAGCACAACTCGAATTGTCCCCCGAGTAGCCGCGTGAGTAGAACGTGTTATCACCGTCAGTGTTCTTCGCCTCGTCCGTCCCGCCGGGTGCTGGTGGGCGCGTAACGCCACTGGTCGAGATCGCGCCAAAGCCGTTGCGGCCATGCGAGATTACGATGGCGGGCAGGTTGTCTGCCAACGGCGCACTGAATTTACCCTCGATAGTGCCGATTGATCCCGGGTCGTCACCCCGAGTAAGGGCGGTGATGTCACCGGTCGTGCAGAGGTCAAACTCCTCCGGTGGGGTGTCTCCGTCGCAAACCCGATCGCTAAAAAATGCAGGAGGATCTTCATCAGGCCAAGTAAAATTAGGCACTCGCACTTTATATCGAAATCGATTCCCCCACGCATCGCCAG
>DAOWDI010000051.1 GCA_030639105.1 Gammaproteobacteria bacterium
GTCTGGAGTTGGCCGAAAGTACCCGGATGTTCGAGCAAGCCTGAGAGCCGGCACGACGATCGATAACAGCCGGTCGCCGTGCGAAGGTTCAGATTTCCTTCTGCTCAGCGAGTTCGAGGGCGTCATCAACCTTGACGCCACGGTAACGGATCGTGTTCTTCTATTGACAAGAGCGGAAATTGAGATGGTGCCCGGAGCCGGGCTCGAACCGGCACGGCCGTAAAGCCGAGGGATTTTAAGTCCCTTGTGTCTACCAATTCCACCACCCGGGCCGCGAAATCCGACGAACCACCATGCCGCTGCGAGTTGGCCAACCGCCGGTACGACAGGGCTCTGGTCGTTTCAGCGCCGCCGCGGCTGGTTATCGTCGCGGTGCAAGTGCCCTCAATTGGAGGCTGGAGTCGGAGTCGAACCGCAGCCCATTCTAACGTGGTTTCAGCGCCAATGGGAAAGGTGTTTTCAGCACGCCAAGTATGGCTGCATGCAGTCGTACTTGGTTGGCTGTGGATAATGAAACCATAATAGGAGCTATTGATCTGCCAATTAACGCGAGTTGGAAGTGCAACGCATTCATTATGCGCAGGTCCGCGGTTTGAGAATGACCTGCTGTAGGTTGTTATCGAGTCCGGAAAAATACTCGATGGGGATATCGCCACTACGGCTCGGCGCCAGATCGGGCCGGGGAGTGCGCCCGTGTCCCTGGTTGCTTTTTTGTTGACCGCGAGTTCGCGAAGAAGCTGAGTGAGCGCTGGGCTTCAGGTCGCGCCCGGTGGTCCCTGTTTCACTTCTAATGAATAGCTGATTATGCTGATTGCTCGGGGGAACTTCAGGTTAAAGGTGCGGCTTGTGAACACTTGACCTTATCGTAGAGTCTAAAGTTTGGGATATCATTAGATAAAATCTGGAGGCGCGTGATCTGCCCGTATGGTATACGCGGGCGAGCGACGATAATTTCTATGGAAACCGATCACTGCTGTTCACACCATCACGGCGGAAACACAGCGCCGCCGCTCGCCGTTACCGGCCAATATACCTGTCCAATGCATCCGGATGTCATCGAGGATAGCCCTGGAGACTGCCCATTGTGCGGCATGGCGCTGGAGCCGATGTCGCTCGATCGCAACCTACTGGAGGACGATACCGAACTGCGTGAGATGCTGCATCTATTTTGGATCAGCCTCCCGTTGACCGCGATCGTCTTCGCCTTGGCGATGGGCGAGATGATCCCGGGTATCGATTTTCGCCGCTGGCTGGGCGTCAATGTCCTTGCCTGGACCCAAGCGCTGCTGGCAACACCGGTACTGTTGTGGTGCGGGCGTTTATTTTTCATTCGCGGTTGGCGATCCATGGTCAATCGCGCGCCGAATATGTGGACCTTGATTTCCATCGGTACGGCGACTGCTTATGGGTTTTCGTTGATCGCGCTGTTGTTTCCCGCAATATTACCGGTGAGCATGCTGGGCGAAGCCGGCGAGGTTCCGCTGTATTTCGAGGCCGCGGTGGTGATCATATCGCTCGTGTTGTTGGGACAGGTTCTCGAACTGCGCGCGCGCGGGCAAACATCGCAAGCACTGCTCGGCCTGCTTGACCTCGCTCCGCCGAGTGCGCGCGTCATCGACGCCGACGGCAGCGAACGCGACGTCCCGTTGGGGGAGGTCCTTGCCGGCGCGCGCCTGCGCATCCGGCCGGGCGAGAAGATCCCGGTGGACGGCGAGGTTGTAGAAGGCGCCTCCACGGTCGACGAGTCGATGTTGACGGGTGAGCCTATACCGCAGGAAAAGCTCGTGGGCGACCCAATCACTGGCGGTACGGTCAATCAAACCGGGGGTCTGGTGATGCGCGCAACCCGGGTTGGGCAGGAGACGTTGTTGGCCCGAATCATCGAGATGGTCGCAAGCGCGCAGCGCTCGCATGCACCGATCCAACGTCTCGCGGATGTCGTCGCGGGTTGGTTCGTCCCCATCGTGGTGCTGATCGCGATCATCGCTTTTGTGGTGTGGGTGATATTCGGCCCATCGCCGTCGTTGGCCTATGCCCTTGTGGCGGCGGTGTCGGTGTTGATTATCGCCTGCCCGTGCGCGCTTGGTCTGGCGACACCGATGTCGGTGATGGTTGGCATTGGGCGCGGGGCGCGTGAGGGCGTGTTGATCCGGGATGCCGAGGTACTCGAGATCTTGGAAACGGTCGATGTCTTGTTATGCGACAAGACCGGGACCTTGACGGCCGGGCAACCTTCGTTGCAGGCGGTGGAGACGTTCGCGGATTGCGGCGAGGACGAACTGCTGGCGATCGCCGCGGGCTTGGAACAGGCGAGTGAACACCCCTTGGCACAGGCGCTGGCCGCCGGCGCCGCCGGTCGCGGCATTACGCCGCATCCGGTCGCGCGGTTCGAGTCCGTGACGGGGCAGGGCGTGTGCGGAGATGTCGATGGACATGCAGTCGTCGTCGGCAACGCGGATCTCATGAATGCGAACGGTATCGATCCAAAGGCCAGGCTCGCCCGCGCCGAGGCGCATCGAGTCCAGGGCGCGACCGTTATCTGGATCGCGATTGACGGGACGTTACAGGGACTGATTGCGATTGCCGATCCGATCAAGGCGTCGACGCCAGCGGCTTTGGCAACGCTGCGCGAGGCCGGCGTCAAGGTCGTCATGGTTACCGGCGACAACCGCACGACGGCAACCGCGATCGCTAAGCGTCTTGATATTTTGGAGGTCCACGCCGAAGCGCTGCCCGAGCAGAAACACGAACTGGTGAGATCGCTGCAACGTAAGGGTCACGTCGTGGCCGTGGCCGGTGATGGGATCAACGATGCCCCGGCGCTGGCGCAAGCCGATGTTGGTATCGCCATGGGCACGGGCACGGATATCGCCATCGAAAGCGCCCGGGTCACTTTGGTAAAAGGTGACCTGAGCGGAATCGCAAAGGCACGGATCTTATCGGCGCATACGATGCGCAACATCCGTCAGAACCTGTTCTTCGCGTTCATCTACAACGGTATCGGGGTGCCGATCGCGGCCGGGGTCCTCTACCCGGTGTTCGGGATCCAGCTGTCGCCGATGCTTGCCGCCGCCGCGATGAGCTTGAGTTCAGTCTCGGTGATCGGCAATGCGCTCAGGCTGCGCCGCGCAGTGATCTGAATAACTCTCGGGTTATCGTTCGTTTCGGATCGCGGTACCTGCTCAAACCAGCAAAGTATTGGATGCGAAACCGCGGATCAAAAGCGGAATTGACGCGCATCAATAAGCCGCGTTCCGAGTCGTGGTATCAAGCCCACTTTCAGCCGGTAATCTATGAGATAGCAATATGAACGACCTAAAGGTATATCGCGTTTGGGATACCTGCATTCGCTGGTTTCATTGGATCAATTTCGGGTGCGTTATGGTGCTACTCGCGGTTGGTGTGGTGATCCTCAACGCCAAGGCCCTCGGTGTAACTAACGACGGTAAGATCCTGCTCAAGACCGTGCATGTCTGGATCGGCTATGTATTCGTGATGAATCTGCTATGGCGTCTGCTCTGGGCATTTCTCGGCGGGCCGCATGCGCGCTGGAGTGCGATCTTGCCCGGCGGGCGCGGGTATATCGATGAGGTACGCCGCTACCTGATTGGTTTACGCTCGGGACAAACGCCCGAGTACCTTGGGCACAACCCGCTCGGGCGCATCGCGATCACCTTGCTGTTGATACTGTTATGTATACAGGGCGCGACGGGGTTGTTTCTAGCAGGCACGGACCTGTTCTACCCACCGTTCGGATCATTGATCGCCGGGTGGGTCGCGGCATCCGGTGTCGAACCGGCGACGCTGGTGCCTTATGCACCACAAATGTACGATGAAGCGGCCTTTGATGCGATGCGAGATTTCCGCAAGCCCTTCATCACGGTGCATTACTACGGCTTCTTTACGCTACTTGCTGTCGCTTTGATTCACATCCTGGCGGTCGTCGTCGCGGAACTTCGAGACGGTGGGAGTCTTGTCTCAGCCATGATTTCGGGTAACAAAGTGCTCAAAGGTCCGCCTGTCGATCAGATCCCTATTGACTAGCCCCGACTTTGGCAACTCACTTGTAATGTCAATAGATTTCTCATGCTGTAGGGACCTAAGTGGTTCGTTTCGAACCAACGCCCCTTGAGGTTGAACACAACCGCCTCGTCGCGATATGGCTGCTCGTGTGCTGTGCGCTTGTGTTCGCTATGGTCGTGCTCGGCGGCGTCACCCGCCTTAGTGGTTCCGGATTGTCTATGGTCGACTGGCGCCCGATCATGGGTGCACTGCCGCCAA
>DAOWDI010000088.1 GCA_030639105.1 Gammaproteobacteria bacterium
ATGCGTCGACTGGACTCCAGCGTGTCCAGAACCCGTGCGAGCATCGGTGTACCGGACACATCGACCAGACATTTGTGGCTCTTGGCGGACATAAGTGCAACGGGATCCGCCGGGCCACGACTGCCGGCCATGACGACGGCTGTAAATCCAACGCCGGCCATGTTGGCCTCGGCCTCATTCAATCCGTCTCTCCCCGGACCATCAAACTACGCGCCGCAGCATGAACAGGGCGACCAAGAACAGCATGGCCGCGGGCGCGGTGGCGGTGAGCGCTGGATTAAACTCCACCAGGAGGCCCACCTGGGCAAGGACCTGGTCGACCATATAAAAAAGGACCCCGAGACCCGAACCGAACAAAACCCGGCGTCCAATCCCACCGCGATCATGGCGCCCCAAGACAAAAGGGATCGCGATTAGAACCATGCCGAGCGTCGCTAACGGCACATTGATTTTCCGCCATAGCGTGAGTTCGTAGCGATCGGCGCTTTGCCCACGTGCGCGCAGGTCGCGCGAATATTGAAACAAGTCCGTTGGCGAGAGGATCTCGGCATCGAGTTCGATAACAGCGCCCTGCTCAGGACTCAGGAACGCCTCCCAATGGAGGCTCTCATGCCGCTCGATCTCGATCTTGAACCCATTCAAGCGTTTTCTAATCACATCCTTCAGTAACCAAGCCCCGTTACCTTTTGGTTCGGCATCCTGGGCCTCGGTGAATATGGCAAGGCGCCCCTGATCATCGAACTCGTAGATCTCTATCTCGGTAGGAATGCGGCCGTACACCATGTCACGGATGCTGATGAAACGTCGCCCGTCACGGAACCAGAAGCTGGTCCCGCTCTCTTTACGCAGTACCACTTCCCCGGCAATGGCGAGCGCGCGATCCCGCCAGGCCCGTTCCCCCAGGATCGGGCCGACGAACTGCGCAAACACAATCACGACCAGCAGCAACAACCCCGTAGCCTTAAGCACCGACCACCCGATACGTCTGGTCGAGACGCCCAGCGCACGGATGACCGCTAATTCGTTACCGTGATCGAGTACGCTCAAACCAATCAGGCTCCCGAGTAAAGTGCTAACCGGCACGAACCAGAATGCGCGTTCGGGTATGGTCATCAGGATAAAAATGAACGCATCGAACGCGTCATAATTACCAAGTGAGGTATCGCCGAGTTCCTCGGCGAAATCGAGAAAACTGAATACCGATACCAACACCAACAGGACGAGCACAACGCCTTGGATCACGTGCCTGCGGATATAGCGGTCGAGTAGCTTCATAGGCATCGGTTGGAGCGGGTCAATCGCCCGGCAGCATGGTTTCTCCGCTGGGAGGTTGATGGTGCGCCGCTCGACGGAAAACCCACCGCGGAAACAGCAAGAGGGCCGCGATCAGCAATACAAACGTCAATTGAACCCACCAGATCCCAGGGTACTTGCCGACAACGGACGTCTCTACCCAAGTCTTTGCGATGGCGGTCAAATTATAGTACACCGCATAGACCAGCAAGGCGCCGATCGTCTTAGTATAGCGGCTGCTGCGCGGCGCCGCGCGACTTAGGATCACCGCGAGCATACCGAGCAACACCGTCGAAACCGGCATCGACAGGCGCCATTGAAATTCCGCCACATCGAACGGCAGGTCGGACCTTGAAAGTTCGGCCGTGGGTGCGGCCTTGCGTTTGTAGCCGGGAGAAATTGGCTCCGTATTGCGCAGGCGAAGCTTCATTTGTTTGAATCGCCCGACCCCCTTGTCGTTAGCGCCGCGCCGTCCCAGAAAATAGACATGCACGTCCGATAGAATCAATAAACGTCCCCCGGTAGCATCGTTAATCTGCTGTTCGCCGGATCGCGCATAGATGATATGAATGATCCCGCGGCGTTCCCCGCGAATGAAGATACGGTCCAGGCGGCCGGTCTGCTTATCCACATTTTCAACGAAAATGGTCCGTTCGCGCTGCTCGCTATCATAAAAAATGCTGCTTTTGAGCTTATCGAGTTCGAGTTCCGCTTCGGCCTTGGCCTTGATCAAATAGCTCTTCTCATAGGCCAGTGGCCGCCCAAGCATCGAAAAACAAGCCACCAATAATGCAAGCAGCAGGGAGATCCCCAGCACGACCCGCATCACCCGTCCGTTCCCGATCCCGCATGCCCGCACCGCCGTGATCTCCGACCTGCTTTCGAGGCGGCCAAGCCCGAACACGATCGACAAATACAAGGCGATCGGCAAAAGAACCTCCAATGCGATCACCATCTTGATGAAGATAAAAGACGCCAGCGTCTCGATCTGCAACAGACCGTCAACGGCATAGGACAAATACCGACCCGAGCTATAGCCGACGAATATCACAATCAGCACCGCCGATATGGTCAACAATGGTTTGAGTACTTCTCGGGTGATGTATCCGTCTATAATCAACTCGGCCGGTCCGCGCGACAGTCACGATGAATCGGGCGCCAAGTATCGCATCAATCGTGCATCCGCGCCGGCTTGCGGTCCGGGGCGATGGGCCGCGAAGAATCGATCACGCACGCGAACTTCGAGTTGTTTTGGGGATTGACCAATCGAAACTGAACCGTCGATGGAACCATCAGCCGAACCACTGCGATTGGTCATCGTCGGCGAGTGCGACGTCGAGTTGTGGAGCATCGGGGCAGCCGAGCGTCACCACCGTGCATTTGCCAGAGTCGGTGTTCTACCTGCCGCGGACAATGGCAGCGTTCGCACCGGCCCAGTTATCGCGGTGCGCGCGGACTACCTGCTGGGCTCGGGTCTGGTCGCCGCGATCGCGGCACGCCCAGGCGTCGTATTGACTGCCGGTGATCGCGAGGTAGCCATCGCCGCTCACACCGCCGCACGGGATCTCACACCGGTGTTGGAACTGCTGCGTGCCGATGCGATCGACCTCGCAAGACCGGCTCCCGATGGAATGGTCTTCCTCGAACCAGCCGAACTCGGATCCGCATACGACATCACTTTGCGCAAGCGGACGACGCCGTTGGCGTTGTCTTATACAGATACGCCTTTGGAGGTCCTTGAGCAAAGAACATTCGGCGCGGCGTATAAGGGTGCGACGGATTTCGTGACGAAATGGTGCTGGCCACGCCCAGCGCTCAGGGCAACGCGATGGGCCGCGGCACGTGGGATCAGCCCGAACAGCGTAACCACCGTGAGTCTGGTGCTGGTGC
>DAOWDI010000257.1 GCA_030639105.1 Gammaproteobacteria bacterium
AAAACCCGGGGGACGGGACTGGGCTTGGCGATCGCCAAAAAAATTATAGAAGAACACGGAGGGATCGTCTCTTTGGAGAACAACCGCGGCCCGGGCGCAGCGGCGATAATCAGACTACCAATCGTTGGCGTTAGCGATACACTAGCACCGTCAGAGTAATATTGGTGAGCGCGGCGAGTCGGCAAGCGTCCATGCGCCAGGCCCACGAGCAAAGGGGTGGGAAGGTGCCGGATTTAGGCATGAGCTACGAGAAAGTTCGAATTTGGCCATGAACACAACCCTGCATCGGCTCATTGGATGGGCGCTGAGTCTAACAATATTGCTCTGTACTGACATCCCGTTAACGAGGAACGTGGTATGAGCTCCCCCCATATTCTGATCGTAGATGACGAACCCGATATTTGCAGCCTGTTGAAGGAAATCCTGGAGGATGAGGGCTTCGAAATCAGCATTGCTGAAAACGCCGGCCACGCGCGGGAAGCGCGACGCCATCGGCGCCCGGATCTCATCTTATTGGACATATGGATGCCGGATACTGACGGCATTACCTTGCTTAAAGAGTGGTCAGAAGGAGGCCAAGTTGATGTACCCGTCATCATGATGTCGGGACACGGCACGGTGGAGACCGCGGTCGAAGCAACCCGGCTCGGCGCCTACGATTTCATCGAAAAGCCGCTTTCAATCGCAAAACTGCTGGTAACGGTCCAACGCGCGCTGGAAACCGCGGATCTGCAGCGCGAAAATATCGGCCTGCGCAAAGGGATCACCCCTTTAGACGATCCTATCGGAAACAGCGCGGCCATGGTCAAGATGCGCACGGACGCCGGACGCATAGCACAACACAAGACCGTTGTATTCATTACCGGCGATTCGGGGACCGGGAAGGAAGTCATCGCGCGATACGTGCATAAGCAGAGCCCTCGCGCCGAAGGTCCCTTCATTACGGTCGGGGTCGCGGGTCTCGCTCGCGAAAACCCCGATGCTGAACTCTTCGGTACCGAACATGACGGACGGGTCACCTTCGGCTCCCTCGAACAGGCGAATGGCGGTTCGTTATTTCTCAAGGATATTGCCGATATGGATCTGAATACACAGGCCCGCTTGCTGAGTGCGCTCGAGAACGAGGCTCTGCTGCGAGTCGGCGGACTCGAACCCGTTCAAATTGATGTTCGCATAATAGCCGCCACGCGCCGGGATCTAGCTGAGGCGGTCGCCGCGGGGGCATTTCGAGACGATTTGTTCTATCACCTGAACGTCGTTCCGTTGCACGTACCGCTGCTGCGGGACCGGGCTGAAGATGTCGAGTTGCTGACCGGCTACTATCTGGATTACTTCGAGGTCAACGAAGGCCTGCCTCAGCGCGAGTTCTCTACCGGCGCCAAGAACCGGCTCCGGGCCTACGAGTGGCCAGGCAACGTACGGGAACTGAAAAACCTCGTTCAACGACTCATGATCCTCGGTGGCCCGGAACAAATATCGGCGCAGGAGATAAATTCCGCACTCGGGATCCGTCCGCAAACCGAGGGCGCAGCACCGGTGCCCGGTTTCGATCTACCTTTGCGCGAAGCGCGTGAAAAATTCGAGAAAACCTACCTGGAATATCAACTTCACGCTTTGCACGGCAGCGTCAGTAAAGTCGCGGAGCGTATCGGAATTGAACGCACGCATCTATATAGGAAATTGCGCAGCCTCGGGATCGACCCCAAGCAGATCAAAGAATCGTCCAACGTATGAAAATTATCATCCTCGGCGCTGGCCAGGTCGGTTCGTCGGTTGCCGCGAATCTTTGCAGCGAGGAAAACGACATTACGGTTGTCGATCGCAATCCGGTGTGGCTACAAGCCCTTCAGGATCGATTCGACCTTCGCGGCATTGTCGGCCACGGATCGCACCCGGATGTACTCGCGCGGGCGGGCGCGCAGGACGCCGATATGATCATCGCGGTAACCAACAGCGACGAAACCAACATGATCGCCTGCCAGGTCGCCTACACTTTGTTCAGAACGCCAACCAAAATCGCCCGTATCCGGGACGTACAATACCAAAAGGCGACCGAACTGTTCGCCCAAGAAGCACTCCCGATCGATGTATTGATCACCCCGGAGCAGGAAGTAACCGACTATATTAAGCGCCTCATTGAGGTTCCGGGCGCGCTGCAGGTTCTCGATTTTGCCCACGGCCGAGTACAACTCGTTGCCGCCCGCGCATTTAGCGGCGGACCGCTCGTTGGGCATCCGCTCAATGAATTACCCCATCAACTCCCCGGTGTCGAGACCCGCGTCGTCGCGATCTACCGCCGG
>DAOWDI010000235.1 GCA_030639105.1 Gammaproteobacteria bacterium
CGGGTCCGGGATTCGACGGCACCGATGCCGGACACCCACATATGACAAATTTCCGGCTCACCGATCCCGAGGTACTGGTATGGCGCTTCCCGGTAAGCCTCGATCGCTTCGGGATCCGGTGCGGCAGTGGCGGAGCAGGCGCGTATCGGGGCGGAGAGGGCGTACATCGGGCGATCCGCTTTCTGGAACCGATGACAGTTTCGATCCTATCGGGTCATCGCCGCGTACCGCCTTACGGCATGGCCGGGGGTGGGCCCGGGCAGGTTGGGCGCAATTGGATCGAGCGCCGTGATGGTTCGATCGAGCGGCTGGGGGCGACCGCGCGGTGTGACATCGAGGCCGGTGACATGGTGGTCATTGAAACGCCGGGGGGTGGCGGCTACGGCGAACCCAAGAAAGGGAGTCGAACTTAAGGGCGACCCCTTTTAGATCCTCCAAAGAAGCCGAGTGACGCAATCGCGCTCGCGCACAGGATCAGCGCGCCCGGGATGGGTACAGCGGCGGCGCTGACGAGGATCGGCGTAATGCTGATGAATCGTTGCGGGCCGTCGAACTGGATGAGCTGCGAGTTCAGTATGTCATCGACCTGCGCCGGGAGGAAGTCGACGTTGCGTGTGGTCGTTACAATTTCCTTCATGACGTTGTTCGTGTCTGTGACGTGGTCGAGATCCAGGTTGTGGCCGAGTTCATGCGCGTTGAGGACGTGCCCGTAAGTGTTGGCGGCGTGATCGGAATCGACGACAATATCGTGGCCTGGCTCATCCCCACAGCCGGCATAAGTCCCACTGCCACCACACCACTTAACCGCATCGACGAAAAACATTCGCACGATATTATTGGCCAAACCGCTGTAGGAACTTTTCAGCACATTGAATTCCGCACGATTATCTATCTTGAGAAGCGATGCAGAATCATATAATACCTCCGTATCGTTGAAGCGGATGTCGATAGTGTCCATACCGAAATCATCATCACTGAAGATATCGTCCATGCCCACCTCATTGGTTGTGACCATCGCCGCCCAGCCTGGCAGCGTGAGCATAGAGGTCAAGAAAAAAAGGCTGGCGAGCAGGCGCTTGGGCGCTGAGCGGCCACCTACCCTGGAGCAAGTAACGGGCGAGGTCTGCATCTTACGATCTTCCTTATCTCTTCGGTAACTACCTGAGCGGCCGCCTTTTCGAGGCGCGCCTTTATGTCGGCATTATATGGATCCCGAAGGTAAAAGGCAGCGCCAAAGCGGCGCCGGAGGTTAAAAACTGTGGGATATTTCTCATAGATCGTTCGTTGGGCGCAGCCGGGGCGTGTGCCGGTTATGGTCGGTAGCGGCGGTATCCCCGTGACGGCCGACGCGGCTCTACGACGACGACTCGGCAAGCGAGACGTTGCCGTCGACAACGGATCGATGGCCTAATAGACCACGAATACTAATCTGCCGCTGGTAATGGGGCGGAGTCCTCGATAATGCCGGCAACGAACGACCCGTCTTGCAACGAGGAGAAACAAATGATCGTAGAGCAAATATGGACCGCCAACGCCTATCGCAATTTCAACTACCTGATCGTTTGTCCCGAGTCCGGCGAGGCGATGGCCATCGACCCGCTCGATCACGGGAAATGCCTCGATACGGCAAAGTGTAAAGGTTGGCGGATCAACTATGTGTTGAATACCCACGAGCATTTCGATCATACGGGCGGCAACGACGCCGTGATTGCGGCCACCGGTGCGAAGCTGCTTGCGCACGCGAATGCAACCGATGCAATCCCGGGGATCGATCGCGGTTTAGCTGCCGGAGATGTGATCAAGATCGGCAGCACCGTCGAACTCGAAGTACTCGATACACCGGGGCATACGATGAGTCATGTCTGCCTTTTGTCGCACACCGAGACACCAGCGCTCTTCTGCGGTGATACGCTGTTCAACGCCGGTGCGGGTAACTGTCACCACGGTGGCCACCCGGCCGAACTTTACGGCACCTTCGTCAGCCAACTGGCGAAACTTCCAGATAATACCTTGATATACCCCGGCCATGATTACATCGCGAACAATCTCAAGTTCACGCTTGATCGCGAACCGGACAATGAAAAGGCCCAGGACCTGCTTAGCGGTGTCGCGGATCAGGATCCGAATGCCGCATTTATATCCACTCTCGCGATGGAGAAAGAAATCAATACGTTCTTCCGCCTGCACAGTCCGAGCATCATTGCCCGCCTGCGTGAAGCCTTTCCCGATCTGCCCGGCGATCCCGATCCGAAAATGGTGTTTATAAAGCTCCGGGAACTGCGCAATAGTTGGTAACGGATCTGGGTCCGCAATCGCTCGGGGAGTAATATGCGACATGTGTGCGCAAGAAAAATGACGAATCAATGGGTTATTATGATCGACTCTCACATGAATCGACCAAAGGTACTACCTGAATGAAGCACATTCTCAAGACCACAATGCTCCTATGCTGCGCCACGATGGCCGCCCTTGTCATCGCTACCGCGCAGGCGGCTGACGTCGAAACCCTCAAGGGCATCACGGCAATCGATACTTTCATCGCGCGCCAATCCATCGACAAGGGATTTCGGGACTGGAAAACCCATCTGCCTCGCCCGCCAAAAGTGAGCTTCGATCCGAACAAGACCTACTACTGGAACCTGCGGACCAATGTCGGTGAAATCAAGATCAAGTTATTCCCCGAACCGGCGCCCATGCACGTTTCGAGCACGATCTACCTCACTCGGCTCGGCTTCTACGACGAGACTATTTTCCATCGCGTGATCCCGGGCTTCATGGCTCAAGGCGGCGATCCTCTCGGCAAGGGAATTGGCGGCCCAGGATATAAATATGCCGGAGAGTTTGACGGTTCGGTCAGGCACGACAGGCCTGGAATACTCAGCATGGCCAATGCCGGCCCCAACACCGATGGCAGTCAGTTCTTTCTAACCTTCGTCGCGACGCCGCACCTCGATGGGCGACATACGATCTTCGGTGAAGTTGTTGAGGGTATGGGGACGGTCAAGGAGTTGGAGAAGTTCGGCACCAGTCCGCGTGGAACCCCGACCACGAAGCTGGTCATCCAGAATGCCACGATCATCGTAGAACAATAAACCGTGAAGAATTTTTTTTGGCGAGGGCCTTTCATTGAAATTGCAAACGGACCAAGCGGCATCAGTCAGCAGGAAGCGGTGCCCGATTTGCTTTTCCACACGCGCACGGTCGATACGCACATCTGCAGGATCGGGATGAAATTATCGCCGGTGCCCGAGATGGGCTGGAAACTGTCCTCGATCTATCAGTACGGATACCGGCTCGAACGTATTACCTCCTGAGCCGTATTGGCACAGGCCGCCGATCTGAATGGGTCGGCTACACCGAAAGCACTTGAGCGTGCCGTTCCATTATCCGCCGCGACGGACTCAAACTTGCGTATTGAACGTTGATTTTATCTATGTTCGCAAAAAAAATGCCCGGCGCTACTCCCAAAAGGAGGAAGGAAGGAACGAGCAGCCACCGGGCTGCGTTAACATTACCATCTGGAGGTATGTATAAACGACAGGGCGAGTCTAGTCGACGGTGATCGAAGCCACTGTGATTACCGTCACACCAGACTGGCGGATATTCGACGCCGTGCGGGCCGTCACAATATCGCCACGACCGCCCGCGGTGGAAATACGTCTTTAGAGCTATCCGGCATCGAGCGGCCACAACCAGGCCGCGCCGCGAACACCGCTGCTGTCCCCATGATGCGACCGCAC
>DAOWDI010000067.1 GCA_030639105.1 Gammaproteobacteria bacterium
AGGACCTGACGGACCGTTTGTTCAATGACGCGCGGCCCGGCAAAGCCGATCAATGCGTTGGGTTCGGCAATGATGATGTCCCCGAGCGCGCCGATACTGGCCGATACACCGCCAGTGGTCGGATCGGTGAGCACTGAAATATAGGGCAGGTGGCTCTCTTGCAACTCGGCCAGCGCCGCGCTCGTCTTGGCCATTTGCATCAGCGATACCAGTGCTTCCTGCATGCGCGCACCGCCGCTTGCACAAAAACAGATCAACGGTTTCTGCTCCTCGATGCAATGGCGGACGCCGCGCACAAATCGCTCGCCAACCACCGATCCCATGGAGCCACCCATAAAACCGAATTCAAATGCACCCACTACGACCGGCAATGTCTCGAGCGTTCCCTTCGCGACGACGAGAGCGTCGGTTTCCCCGGTATTTTTCTGTGCGGCGATGAGGCGGTCCTTGTACCGTTTACTATCTTTAAATTTCAGAAAATCAGTTGGGGCGAGGGATCCCCCAATGTATTCGACAGCTTCACCATCGAGAAAATAGCCGATCCGCTGCTGCGCACTGATACGCAAATGATATCGACATTTCATGCAGACATCGAGATTGCGCTCCAACTCAGCTTTATACAGTACCGCCTTGCATTGTGGACAACTGGTCCAAATCCCCTCGGGGATCGATTTCTTGTTCGCGCTATCAATACGGATCTGCGAAGGAAGAAGCTTTTTAAACCAGTTCATTTCCATTAGTACTTACACTTTCCCGCAATTTTACTGGGCTTTAGTTCACTGTTCGTTCAATCGACATTCACGGCGGTCCTTAGGCCGCTCGTGCGCCGTCGAGTGCGCCGCGCAGCTGGGCGACAAACGATTCGACCTCTCTACGCATCGTTGTGAAGTCGTCCGCATGGCGTTCCATGATTTCTATGATCGCGCTGCCGACGATGATTGCGTCGCCCGAACACGCCACTGCCGCGGCGGATTCGGGCGACTTGATCCCAAAGCCTATGCCGATCGGCAGTGACAACTGCTGCCGAAACTCCGCGATATGCTGATTCACCTCAAGAGCGTCGACGCTCTTGCTGCCGGTAACACCTTTGACTGAGACATAATAAACAAAACCGCTGGCAAACTCGCATACGCCGTCGATTCGTGACTTTGACGAATTTGGCGCGATCAGGAAAATCTGCTCCAGACCGTGTGCAACCAACTGAGAATTGACGATTTTCGCCTCTTCCGGCGGTACATCTACGATCAGTACACCGTCGGCCCCCGCCACGGCTGCCTGTTCGGCAAACCGCTCATAACCCATCGCTTCGATCGGGTTAAGGTAACCCATCAATACGATCGGGATGGTCATATTCTCCTCGCGGAATCGACGAACGATTTTGAGGACGCCACGCAAAGACATACCCTCTGCCAATGCACGTTCACTTGCACGTTGGATGATGGGGCCATCGGCCATGGGATCAGAAAAAGGGATGCCGAGTTCAATGACGTCCGCACCCGCATCAACCAGCGAGTGCATGATGGCGGTCGTTATATCCGGGCCGGGATCGCCGGCGGTGACATAGGTTATGAGCGCACAGCGACCGTCGTTGGCGAGTTCTGAGAAACGTTGATCGATACGATTATCCATGCAGGTTGGCAACTCAAGTTTCGAGCATCAATGGCCTTAAAGAGAAATGCCCGATCGCGAGGCGACCATTTGAATGTCCTTGTCTCCACGCCCCGACAAATTGACGATAATTACCTGGTCCACCGCCATGCGCGGCGCCAACTCATTAACATAGGCCATGGCGTGACTGGACTCGAGCGCGGGGATGATCCCCTCGCACAGGGCAAGTTGGTGAAACGCCGCAAGCGCGGCATCGTCATTTACCGCCACGTATTGCGCGCGCCCTGTATCTTTCAGCCATGCGTGCTCGGGACCCACACCCGGATAATCAAGCCCCGCCGAAATCGAATGCGTCGGTTTGATCTGGCCGTCCTCATCTTGCATCAGGTAGGTTCGGTTACCGTGCAATACGCCGGGGCGCCCGGCGCTCAGTGGTGCGGAGTGACGCCCGGTTTCTATACCGTCACCACCCGCCTCAACGCCGATGATCTTGACTTCAACATCATTGAGAAACGGGTGAAACAATCCGATGGCATTTGATCCACCGCCGACGCATGCGACGAGCACATCCGGTAGTCGTCCAATCTGTTCTAGAGATTGACGCCGGGCTTCGCGGCCAATCACGCATTGAAAATCGCGTACCATGACCGGATAGGGATGCGGGCCGGCAACAGTGCCGATGATGTAAAACGTATCATCAACATTGGAGACCCAGTCGCGCATTGCTTCGTTCAATGCATCCTTTAACGTACGGGAGCCCGATTCGACCGGCACAACTTCGGCGCCGAGTAGCTTCATGCGGTATACGTTCGGGGACTGGCGCTGGATATCTTCGGCGCCCATGTACACCACACAGCGCATGCCAAACCGAGCCGCCACCGTGGCGGTCGCTACACCGTGCTGCCCCGCCCCCGTCTCGGCAATGACTCTCCCCTTGCCCATGCGTCTGGCGATCAACGCCTGCCCGATTGTATTGTTGACTTTATGGGCGCCGGTGTGATTCAGGTCTTCACGCTTGAGGTAGATCTGTGCCCCGCCCAGTTCACGCGACAGCCGTCTTGCGTGGTAGAGCGGCGAAGGACGCCCAACGTAGTGGGCAAGGTCCTGCTCGAACTCAGCGAGGAATTCAGGATCCCGCATAGCGGCCGAATAGACCCTTTCAAGCTCGGCCAGCGGCCCCATCAGGGTTTCGGCGACAAATTTGCCCCCATAGATTCCAAAATGACCGGCAAGGTCCGGCAGGTTAACCGGATCTGGCGCCTCGATGTCTCTAGTGTTTGGGGTGGCGCTCAATTCTTGTGACCTCGCGCATGAATTCCACCATCTTACCTGGATCCTTGATGCCTTTATCGCTTTCTATCCCACTACTCACGTCGATTGCGTACGGTTTGACGGTTGCGACCGCGCTGGCGACATTGGACGCGTTCAATCCACCGGCCAGGATTATCGGTTTGGGAAGCGCCGCGGGCACCCGCTTCCACTCGAAAACAGACCCGGTTCCCCCGACAATACTCTCATCGTAGGCATCCACCAGCAATGCCGTAGCGGACGCAAAACGGACCGCCTCCGCTGCCAGATCCACCCCGCGGGCCATCCTCACCGCCTTTACATACGGTCGGGCGGCGCAGTCGCAATCCGCTGCCGACTCCGCACCGTGGAATTGCACGATATCGATCGGAACGTGCGCAAGAATATTTGCCACGTCATCGTAAACCGCATCGACGAATAATCCCACCTTGGACACCAATGGTGGCAGCTGCCGAATGATGTCCGCGGCGTCTTCGGCGGCAATATAACGGGGGCTGTCCTTGTAGAAAACAAACCCTAACCCATCGACCCCCAATTCAACCGCCAGCCGTGCGTCCTCAATCCGGGTGATCCCGCAGAATTTTACACGTGTTCTAGTCTGCATCTCTCACCCGATCGACACACCTTTGGCCGCCCCTGAATCACATGAAAGTTTTCCTCCCCCGAAAAAAGAATCCGTATTCCTCTCGCTCAGAGGAGCTCGAGACAAGCCAACGGACTGCGCAATCACGGCGGTGACTGAGAAGAAATGCGAGCGAGCAGATTGATGCATCGGTAGGCCAGTAATTCCAGAGTCCTATTATCTCATCTCCTGCCCCGCGCGCATACAAAACCGCACCCGCCGATCTAACCCGCTTTGCTCACCCGATCAACGCGCGCTTAGCCGTCTGTTGAATCGCATGAAGATTTTCTTCCCGCAAAAAGACAAATCTTCATACAATCCAATGTCCTTCTCGACCCCCGCACCGACTGGGTAGAACCGGACTAACCGACGGGTAGTTCCGATAATAACCACGGGCCGATTGATCGCGGCGGTCGCGGCACCCCGAAATGGTCCGGATAGGCGACCGCGGTCAGATAAAGACCGTCCGGCGGTGCCGTTGCCCCGGCAACGGTACGATCCCGGGCCCCGAGTACTTGCTCGACCCACTCAAGCGAACGGCTTCCGTAGCCGACCGGCAGCAAAGTTCCGACGATGTTGCGTACCATGTGCTGAATAAACGCATTGGCCTCAATCGCGACAATGACGAATTCGCCGGCGCGCCTGAGATCAATACGACGCACCTCCCTGATCGCGTGTCGCGCCTGACAACCGGCGGCACGAAACGAACTAAAATCGTGTTCGCCGATGAGGCACTCGGCCGCCCGTGACATCCTTTCACTGTCGAGCGGGCGAGGTATGAAAGTTACCTTTTTCGACCATAGACCGGGGCGCGCCACACGATTGCAGATCACGTATCGATAGGTCCGGCCGGTGGCCGAAAAACGCGCGTGGAAGTCTTCATCGAGGTCCCGCGCCCACAGGACGCTGATGTCGGCAGGGAGATTAGCGTTCGCACCAAGTGTCCAGGACCTTGCGGATCGCCGTACCCGCGTATCGATATGGATCACTTGTCCACTTGCATGAACGCCGGCATCGGTACGACCCGCGCAATAGACTTTTAAAGGGGAATCAGCAACCCGTGAGAGCGCTTCTTCAATACAGGTTTGAACGTTGCGCGCATACCTCTGCC
>DAOWDI010000173.1 GCA_030639105.1 Gammaproteobacteria bacterium
CGGGGTTTTTTCCGGTATTTATGGATCAGATCCTGGAGCATTGTCGATATCTTCAGGGATTCCGCGATTAGATCGATCGATCGCTCATTATTGATGACGCCAAGTTCCGCGGCGATGTAAAGCTGCGTGCGCAGCTCCGTGCAGGATCCCTTGGCATCGCGCAGAAATTGTCGGCATCGTCGGCGGGAACTACGGTCGTATCCTTCGGCGATATTCGATGCCACTGCGAGTGAGGCTCTCGTCACGAGGTCGCGGAACCCTGTATCGTTACAGGTATTGAATGTTTGATGAGTTTGAATCGCCAAATCACAGGAGCGATTCCAGATGTTGATACCGTCCAGGTTTTTCATAAGTACCTCCTTGTACTCAACCGAACTCAGGAATTCAGTGCAGACTCAATGACTAAAGCCGCACTATTGCAAGCTAGCGCTTGCTGTACTGTGGACGCTTGCGCGCCTTGTGCAGGCCTATCTTTTTACGTTCGACTTCGCGCGCGTCGCGGGTTACGAAGCCGGCAACTCTAAGCGGTCGGCGTAGGGTTTCATCGTAACTTATGAGGGCGCGGGTAATACCGTGACGAATGGCACCAGCCTGGCCGGAGATCCCGCCGCCTTTGACCGTGGCGTTGATATCAAAATCGGTGCCCATATTCACTCGTTCCAATGGCTGGCGCACGATCATGCGGGCTGTTTCGCGGCCGAAGTAATTGTCCAGGGAACGGCCGTTAATAACGATGTTACCGCTGCCACGTTGGATGAAGACCCGTGCCGCCGAACTCTTGCGGCGGCCGATGCTGCTATAGATGTCTGTTGTCATGGTTACTAGATATCGAGGGGTTGAGGTTGTTGCGAGGCGTGGCGGTGTTCGGGCCCCGCATACACTTTTAGTTTACGAAACATCGCGCGACCGAGGGGCCCGCGCGGCAACATGCCTTTCACCGCTTTCATTAGCGCATCTTCCGGCGCCTTTTGCATCAGCTGCTCAAAATTGAGTTGCTTCAAGCCGCCAGGGTAACCGGAATGCCGATAATAGATCTTGTCGGTCCTTTTGTTCCCGGTAACGCGGACCTTCTCGGCATTCACGACGACGATGTAGTCGCCCGTATCGAGATTGGGCGTATACTCGGGCTTGTGCTTGCCGCGCAAGCGATTGGCAATCCCAGTTGCGAGGCGCCCGAGTACCTGATCGGTGGCGTCGACGACATACCAATCGCGTTTGATCGTGCTTGCGGAGGCAGTGTAGGTATTCATGCAGGTAAAAGCGGTTGGAGAAAGGGCGGCAATGGTACGGAGTGGCCGCATCGGTGTCAACGTGGATCCGCTATCTAGGCGCTTGATTCTGAGCGGAATTCCATTTTCGGTGGGGCCATGAGCAAGGGCCGCGCCTACACCGGGCTCGATATTCTGATTGGCCGGCTCGTGCGTGCGGGTCAACCATACGGGGGAAGTCTGTGCGCAGGCCCTGGTCGCGCGCAATGCGATATTGGAGCGCTGTCAGCGCGAGGTGGCAGTCGAAGAATACGACCATCTTCTCTGGTGTGCTGAGCGTACCAAGGAACTCCACAGCCGCCCGAGTGTCTTGAACCCCGGCTGGTTTGCGGGTTCGGTCGCTATCTCATTTTGATTGTAGCCACCACCGGCGATCCGGTGAGTCTGGTTTTCGCCGGACCATGCATACTTGCGTTTTGACTCACCAGCCGGGGGGATGACCGGATATGGTGGCGAGCAGTCAGGCGATCTTTTTCTCAAGGTCGATTTCGCGCCGCATGACTATCTTCGAGCGGATGGGCGCAACATCCATTCGTTACTGCCGAGCACACCGGCGCTGGGCGCCAAGCTTACGGTACCAACCCTCGGCGGCAATGTCGCACTGACGATAACCGGCGCGCAGCCAGGTCAGAAATCACCTCTCGCAAGGTGTGGTCTGAAAGGATCGCCAGTATCCGGTAGCATAGCGGCTACGTCCTCGTAGGGGTGAGGCCAACCGCCCATGGGTAGCGGCGAATTAGTTTAGTCCGTAAGGTTGTTGAGAATGAACGGGGAGAACCGAATGCGGTTAAGGAAATTACCTTTGTATCTGAGTGTCGTCGGCCTGTTCTTCGCCGTCACGGTGGTGCGCGCCGGGATGGCTCAGGCGGGCGACGGACAGGTGTTACCGAGCCTTGCCCCGATGCTGGAGCGGGTTACGCCGGCGGTGGTGAATATCGCGACGCAGGGACATGTCGAAATCCGCGGCAATCCGCTATTTAATGACCCATTCTTCCGGCGTTTTTTCAATATCCCAGACCAGCCGCGTCAACGCAAAACACAAAGCTTGGGCTCCGGCGTCATTATCGATGCGTCACGCGGTCTGGTCGTCACCAATAATCACGTCATCGCCAACGCCGACCAGATCACGGTAAAGCTGCGCGATGGTCGCAATCTGCAGGCAGAACTAGTTGGTACGGATCCTGATACGGATGTCGCGGTTGTAAAAATTCCCGTTGGGCGGTTGACCGCGGTGTCGCTTGCCGATTCCGAACGCCTGCGGGTAGGCGACTACGTCGTCGCGATAGGGAATCCGTTCGGCCTCGGTCAAACAGTCACCTCCGGTATCATCAGCGCGCTCGCGCGCAGCGGTCTCGGGATCACCGGCTATGAGGACCTGATCCAGACCGACGCCTCGATCAATCCGGGTAACTCCGGCGGTGCGCTCGTCAACCTCCGTGGCGAGCTGGTTGGGATCAATACCGCGATCTATTCTCAATCGGGCGGCAACATTGGGATCGGTTTCGCTATTCCTACCAATATGGTGCGCCAAATTACCGAACAGTTAGTCGATTACGGTGAAATCCGGCGTGGTTTTCTCGGTGCTCAGTTGCAGGATCTCGATCCCGATTTGGCCGCGGCTTTTGGTATGAAGACGCACAAAGGTGCAGTGTTGGTGAATATTATCGAGGGTTCGCCCGCCGCCAAAGCTGGGCTCCAGCCGGGGGATGTCGTGATCGCGGTCAATGGTCGAGAGGTAGACAATGCCGCTGATTTGCGCAATCAGGTCGGGCTCAAACGCATCGGCGAGAAAGTCAAGCTTAAGCTCATTCGAGAAGGCCGCAAGCGGACCGTGACGGCGACGGTAGCCGAGCGCGAGACCGCGGCAACGCCCGCTGACTTGCGCAACGAGCGTCTCGCCGGCGCAACTTTTGGCGATATCCCGGAGCAATCTCGTGCTTACGGCCGTATCCGCGGCGTCATGGTCTACGAGGTTGAGAGTGGGTCGCGGGTGTGGGCCGCCGGCCTGCGTGAGGGCGACATTATTACCTCCGTGAACCGCTCTGCAACTCACAACCTCGATGAATTTCTCAAGGTCGTGAACCGTACCAAGGGACGGGTTGTGTTACGCGTGCAGCGCGGTAACCAGGCCGCGTTTATGGTGATCAAATAAAGTAGCCGGGCCAACGTTAGCGGACCTGGTGAAGTGCGTATTAGCGTGACCCGGTCGGTCACGAGACATTCATGACGCGGGTCAAGCGGTCGCGACATGTATGCCGGCTTCCCATTGCGCGGTATCCTGTACGTGCTCATTGCGCTCGGCAACAATGTGCTCTAAGAGCGCGACATCGACCAGGTCGTGCGCGCCGGCATCGCCCTGGATGAGTCTGAATGGGTGGTCGGGCTCTCCAAGGCTATCTAGCACCAGCGCGGCATTCGGGAAATGGTGGTGTCGGGTAAAGAAATGGGTCGTGATCACGGTAGCAAGTCCGGCGCTAGTTGCCGCCACGCAACCATTTACCGTATCTTCTATCGCGATGCCGTGTGCCGGGTCGATCTTGAGAATGTCGATCACCGATTGGTACACGGCTGGCGAAGGCTTCTTCCGCGAGACAATATCGCAGGTCGCGATAGCGGAAAACCAGGACATCCAGTTTTCTGGCAAGTTGCGGTCGAGTAGCGTTTTTAAGTTGGAAAATGTCGAACTTGTGGCAATCGCCAGGGTCAGGCCGGCTTCTCTGGCTTCGTTCAGCAGTCGTTCGACACCGGGACGCAGAGGCACTTCCCCGGTGTTAAGCATTTCGGCATAGATGTTGGTCTTGACTTCGTGTAGGTCGCGAACGAAGTGTTCGAACGCGTCCGGTTGGCGAAAGTGCTCGACTAAGTCGGCGCCGTAATAGGTGATTCGTTCGCCCCCGCCCGAGATTGCGAGCAGTTCCTCGTAGAGTTTGGGCGTCCAGTTCCAATCCAGCTCGAATTCTTTGAACGCCCGGTTGAATGCCCGGCGATGGATATCCTCGGTGTCCGCCAGGGTACCGTCCACGTCGAAAATAATTACTTCGAGTTGGTTCACAATCGCTTACTCTTTCCGCAGGTTATCGTATTCCATTGGGGTTCTAGGACAAATTTACAAGATAATTAGTTGGACTTAACGTGAATTAGGTCACACCGGCGGCGGGTAATCATTGTTTTACGATTCGACGGGGGATCGGTCGGTTGATTCCGGTTCCCACCGCTCGATTTTTTCAATACGCTCAGAAATCTTGTGCGCCGAGCTATGTGCCCGCCGCACATCATTATTTGCCTGCCCTATGTGATGCGTCGGTCTATCCATGCATTCATCGCATCGTCGAAAACTCCTTGCCAGCAAACCGAGGCGCTCCTGCGGGCGTAACGCCCCGAATAATAATTCTAGCGGCAATATCACGAATATATTAATGGGCAACGCCGGTACGGTATCGCACTCCAGCTATCAAACGCTTAGCAGGCGTCTTAGCGCGCCGTTACATTATTAAGAATAATGAACCTTGCCGTATTCGCTACG
>DAOWDI010000136.1 GCA_030639105.1 Gammaproteobacteria bacterium
CCGTTGACAGACGCCTCCTTTCGCTGCCGCTCCAGTCGTTGCTGTCAAGGGCAGGTTAGCAAGATGTTAAATTGCCTGAATGAATTTTTTTGTTTGTAGCACATTACGAAAACGTTGCCGGGAATGGGCGCCGCTAGATAACAACGGCATCAGATCTTCAGTTGATGCGTGCGGGGCTCACCTGGATCGGCGAGTTCGAAGGGATATGCGCACCGGTTCGCCGTTGTTGCGGCCTTGTTCCGCGTTTACCGATTGCTGCACGCTGAGCAAATCGGTACTAGAGGTCTTGAGCATCAACTTACGTTGCATTTGAGTCAAGTCTTGGATCAAGCTGCAAGCTGAACCTCCTGGAGTAACTCACCAAGCGCTCGGTCCAGTTTCCCAAGGGTATTGTTAGTCGTCGAAGTCGCACTACCATCATCAGGTACACAAGAGAATGCTGGACGTAAAGCCCGTGCATAAATTCGTGTGTAGAACTGTGAGGCCATAAAGCCCAGATCGGTCAGCAGATAACGATGAGAGCCTGAGACACGTTCGATCAAGCCCTGCAGACGTAATCGCCTCAAGTCGTAGGTCATTTGCCCCTGCCCATACTCGTCCAGTTCCAGTCCGAGCAGTTGAGCCACGGCGGGGCGCAGATTGCCATGACGCAAACCTTCGGGGATCAGGCCGAACTGACACAGAGCGTGGATCACCGAAGCGCAGTGCCGATGCCCGTTGCTCCTCCACTTTTACCGGTTGGGTGAGGTGCTGAAACCGATCATCCCCGATCAAGCAGTCGTAACTCAGTGTCTGGACGCACAGCAGGTGTCGGTTGGCGTTGAAGCCTATCTGGCGCAAAGCGCCGAGATTCTTGAGCAAACGACCGACTTGAAAATCGTAGGTATTGTTGATTGTGGTTTCAGTGCGAAGGGCACGTCCTTCCTTGTGGTACTGCTTGATCTTCGAGTGCTTGTAGTCCACGTGTAATGCGGGTACAACACCATCGGTCAACACTCGGGTACGAAACCGTCCGGGTGTGCGCCGGTTGATTCGTCGATCGAAAATCAGCTGAACTTTGTCCGGGCGACCCAGGTCCAGATTCTCCCGGATAATCTCTTCGAAAAACTGACGCCCTCTCAAGGGGCGATCCAACACTTGGGTCAGTGCAAACTCGGCCTGTAAAATCGATAGTTGATAGGTATAACCAGCAGCTTGGTGCTTGGGCTCAAATGGATGCGGCAACCGGCGAAGCCACTTGCGAAATACCTTCTCGATCTTCTTCTCATCAAGCTGATCGGCAATTTTCTGTACGCGCTCGGGGTTATCGCAGGAGCGAATACCATTGTCTAGTGCCTCGAACTTGATCTTGCGTTGACGCAGCTAACACTTGAGTCATTCATTGCCATTGATGCACAACTTCACCGAATATGGGAAATAGGAGCAGAACTTGATGAAAAGCGGACCGAAGTCCTTGTCAACGAGATAGAAGTAGTAGTGGTTGACCATGGCTGAGCCACGCACCAACCAAGGGTAGGTGGCACCTTGTTCACTATGGTGTTTCTCGGTACGAAAGACGTAAGCTTTCTCCTGCGCCTTGCCGACAAACAACACACCCTCATCACCAGAGAACTCGCTCAGGTGGGACTTGGCGATATCGTCCTTACGCTCACCTTGATTGAATCTAATCAACTCCACATCTTCATCATCCACAAACTGCTCGATGTTGGCGATGAACTGTCGGCTCATTGCTGCCACCAGGGATGTTGAGGCCATGCGCCGATCAAACTGTTTGCGAATGAAAAAAGCTGCGGCAGCACCGGTCTGCAGGTTCGGAACATAGCCGTTGAGGTACATCCGATCAATCCCCTCAAGCTCAAGAGTTACGTGGTTTTGTGGGATCTCGGCGACATTCTTGCGTATCATGGCATTAAACATATTATCGATAGATTTACCCCCTGACCCCATTCGCACGTCGCGCACATTCGGATCGTCGAGGTCATGCCCTATGGTTTTTTACCCCGGTATTGCGCCGGTACTGGCCTCCTAGGAGCCCAGTGCTACCAGGCGCATTCGGAAACCGGCAGCTGCATGCGCAATTCATTCCCATACACATCGATCTTATGTTCGAAGCAGTTTCCGTTGATGTCACGGAGCAAACGTCGATCGACGGGTGCTTGCGCCCACGGTGCGTAGCCGACCCGCGGCACGACGTATGTCGGTTGCGGAACGTAGACAACTCCAGGCGGCGGTGCCAGGAGCGTTCCCAACACTAGCCCCCCAACGAAGTATCCTGCGTACCCGCCATGATGGCCGTGGTGACCATAGTGACGATGGCCATGGTGCCCGTAGCCATAGCCATGCGCCGAAGTGCTCGCGCCAGCGACTACGAGCAGCGCTGTCACACAGGTAATAATGATTGTTCTCATACCACATTTCTCCGGCTTCGCGCGAGAGTCCCCATAAAATGACTCTAGCCTACCCTGCACCGAATTGGAATCCAGCGCCGCAGCGCCTTGCGGTGGCATCCGCGCGATCGGCAATCTCCTCGTCATTGCGGGTGCTGGACAGAAGGAACGCAAAATCGTCGATGTCGTTGTAATAGAAGATGAAATCGAAGCGATACCGACCCGGTACAGCGCCTCGAGAAATCAGGGGCGTTCGAGCAGATATTGACTCCACGGCGGCACTGCAACACTATGACTTTGCTGCGGCGCAGAATCACAAGATAAAAAGCGTCCCGCTATCGAGAAATCATCAACGCCGTGCCGGGCACGATAAGGACCCGGGGACGAGGGATCTTGTATGAGCATTGAACGTGACAATCGACCAAAGCGTACCGCCACGCTGACCACCAATGATCAAACCCACGCGCTCCCGGTCATGTCGGGATCGGTCGGACCCAGCGTGATCGATATTTCGAATCTCTACGGCGAGACCCACCAATTCACCTATGATCCCGGCTTTACTTCGACCGCCAGCTGCGAATCCAAGATCACCTATATTGACGGAGAAGCCGGCATCCTGCTTTACCGGGGCTACCCCATCGATGAGCTTGCCGAGCACAGCAACTTCATCGAGACCGCCTACCTGCTGATCACCGGAGAGCTGCCGACGCAGACCGAATATGATGAATTCAACCACGCAATCATGGATCACTCCATGATGCACGAGCAATTGCTCGAATTCTTTTCCGGTTTCCGGCGCGACGCCCATCCGATGGCCATCATGTGCGGCGTCGTCGGCGCTTTGTCCGCGTTCTATCACGACTCCACGGATATCAATGATGCCCATCAACGATTCGTAGCCAGCCGCCGGTTGATCGCCAAGATGCCAACGATCGCGGCGATGGCCTATAAGTACTCGGTCGGCCAACCCTTCGTCTACCCGCGCAACGACCTCGACTACAGCACAGATTTCCTGCACATGTGCTTCGCCGTTCCCACCCAGGAATACAAGGTCGACCCGATCATCGCGCGCGCCATGGATCGGATCTTTATCCTTCACGCGGACCATGAACAGAACGCCTCAACCTCGACCGTGCGTCTGGCGGGTTCATCAGGGGCCAACCCATTTGCCTGCGTGGCCGCCGGGATCGCATGCCTATGGGGCCCGGCACACGGTGGCGCCAACGAGGCGGCGCTCAATATGCTGAGAGAGATCGGCAGTATCGAGCGGATACCCGAATTTATCGCACGCGCCAAGGACCATGACGACCCGTTTCGGCTCATGGGTTTCGGCCATCGCGTTTACAAGAACTACGACCCGCGTGCGCGAGTGATGCAGCAGACCTGCCACGAAGTACTCAATGAACTTGGTATCGAGGACGATCCAATGCTCGACGTGGCGATGGAATTGGAACGCATCGCATTATCGGACGACTATTTCATCGAGAAAAAACTCTACCCCAACATCGATTTCTATTCGGGGATCACCTTGAAGGCCATTGGCTTTCCGACGACCATGTTTACGGCGTTGTTCGCGCTCGCGCGTACTGTCGGCTGGGTCGCGCAGTGGAATGAAATGATCGAGGACCCGAGCCAACGGATCGGTCGCCCGCGGCAACTTTATTCGGGATACACCGAACGCGATTACGTATCGCTGAAAAGCCGCTGAAATTCACTTCGTAGTCGGCACGCCACTTCACCAAATGTAGTGGTATAAACTGGCCGTTGCCAACACCCTGCGCAGGGCGTTTGTAGTACCGCTGTTATCCGCGCCGTGTCGGTGTGACAATGATGCGATGTCGGCTGAAACCGGAGAAGATGGCGAGGGCTTTGTCACGCGATGGTCGCGCCGCAAGAAAGAAGCGGTACGAGCGGCCGACGAACCGCTCGCCGACGCAGGGCTCGTATCATCCAACGGGCTGGATGCCAACGCGGCTCATGGCGAGACGCGCCAGAAACCGACTGCTGACCTGCCACCGGTCGAATCGCTGACGCCGGACAGCGATTACACCGCCTTCTTATCCCCCAAGGTCAGCGTGACCCTGCGCCGCCAGGCGCTACGCAGATTATTTCATTCATCCGCCATCGCCGGCCCGGACGGTCTTGAGGACTACGATGAAGACTTCCGTAGTTTCGATCCGCTTGACACCCCGGTCACTACCGATAGGACTCACCGCCGCAACAAGGGACGTGCAACCGATACCGAGTCGATAGCGCCGGTAGCGCCCGAGAGAAATGCCGCCCGCGATGTTGCCTTGCAAACGCCGGGATCGACCGACAGCACGGCCGCTTCGAGCGTCGAATACCTTTCGCGCGGGAGACTGTTGATCATCGTACCGTTTCGTAATGTTGGCGATGAGACTCGAGCGCTGGAGCTTGGCGCCAAGCTGACGGATCGCCTGAGCTGTTCTCTGGTCTTGAGCCGCCTGGCGGTGGCCGTACTTGGTGAGTTTGGCGAACAAGCAACGGCCGCGGGACTATCCGTAGTAGCAGGACCCGAGGTGTCGCTAGCGGGACACATGGGGCGGTTCACCGCCACGCTGCACGATGGCGACGATATCATCGCTGTGGTCAGCGCCGTCGGCGGTTCCAAGACCTTCGACCTCGTGCTCGATCTGAGCGACCCGCCCTTGTTAGGTGCCGAAACGCCGCCGCCAGGTTATTTCGCGCCGGGGATTGATCCCGCCGCGCTCGACTCGGCGTTGCGAGAACTTCCCAGTCTGATCGGTACTTTTCAAAAACCGATATACGTCCGGCTCGATCCGAATATCTGCGCACACAGCCGGGACGGCATTCAAGGCTGCCGGCGGTGTCTGGACCCCTGCCCGACCGGGGCAATCCGATCGGTCGATAACCACATAGAGGTCGATCCCTTTCTGTGTCAAGGCGGCGGCAGCTGCGGATCCATTTGTCCGACGGGCGCACTACGTTATAGCCATCCACCCGCCGCGATGCCAATGGAGGTAATACGGACGTCTCTGACAACCTATTATGGCGCCGGTGGAGCTCGCGCCGTCTTGCTGTTTCATGATGGCGGTTGCGGGAAGGAAATCTTCGCCGCTGCCCATGGCGACCTCGATGACCGCCTGGTCCCGGTAGAGGTCGAGGAGATCGGCGCCGTCGGTCTTGAGATGTGTTTAGCGGCGTTAGCCTACGGGGCTGCCGCGATAGGATTGCTCATGACGTCGACAACGCCGCCATCGGTGATCCATGAGCTTAGGTTACAGCTAAGCATCGTATATGCCTTGTTGGACGGCCTCGAACTTGACCCCGGGCGCATCCAGTTGGTCGACGGGCAACCGTCTCATTCCTTATTGCGGCGGCTGGATCCATTGTTGGCATGGCCCGAGCTCGAGAGGGCAACGCATTCGGTGTTTGATGACAAACGCACCAACATACGGCTTGCCATCG
>DAOWDI010000150.1 GCA_030639105.1 Gammaproteobacteria bacterium
AATAATAGATCGCCGATCGTGCGACACGGAACCAGAATGCGTTCGTCGTCCAGCCGAATACGATGGACGAAATCCCCGGTCTCACGGTTTATCCAGTGCAGATACCCCTCAAAATCGCCAACTACCACGTAATCTCCGACGACGGCCGGGCCGGTCACTCGGCGTGCTTTGAGCCCTTCCTGTTTCCAAATCGAGGCGCCCGTGTCTCGTTCGAGCGCCCAGACATTTCCGTGTTCATCCGTTACATAGACGCGGAATTCATCAACCGCAAGATTCGAGTAGGAAGAGATCTCGCGCGTCCATTCCAACTGACCATTAAAAACGGATACCGCGGCGACGCTGGCCTGAAAACTAGCGACATAAGCCGTATCATCGATAATGGCCGGTTCCGTGTCAACATCGACCATGCGTTCGAGATCCGACCGTCCGCTTGGTACGGCGAGACGCGTTTCCCATTCCCGTTTTCCAGTTGCTAAATCGAGGGCTACAAGCCGTCCGTTATCAAATCCCGCAATAACAATGCTGCCGTAAATGACGGGCGCACCGGTACCGCGTAGAGTCAGTATGGGGATCGTTCGATCGTATACCCACTTCCTCTTACCGGTTCTCGAATCGAGGCCGAACAATTTCCCGTCGCCTGTTCTCACGACGACGGTGCCGCCTGCCGCGCGCGGTGGCGCGAGGATTTCGCTTGACACCCGCACAACCCATTTCTCTTCACCGGATTCGGCATCGCGGGCGATGACCTCGGCATCGGAGGTGCCGGCGAAAACGAGTCCGTCGCCAACGCCCGGCCCCCCCGAGATCCGCAGTTTCTTACTGCGTTCTGTCCATAGCTCCTCACCCGTCTGCGCACTCAGCGCGATCATGCGGCCGTCGCGGTCAGCCGTGTATACGGCCGTCTTGTAGGGTGCTGGAATCAGTTGAATAAAGAGATTGTCTACACCCTTACCGAACCGGTCGGACCAGATCTCTTCCACGTCGATCGTCGGATCGAACTTGATTAGTTCGGCCGGCGGAATCGAATTATCTTCTTCGCCCACAACGAGATCGGTAACCGAACTCACGGCTGTGCAGGCGCTAAGTCCAAGTGCGGCCAGGGCCACGGTTAAGCGCAGCCATATCATGGCAGGGCTGCGTCAGTGGATTGTGAGGCCCAGATTGTTGAGCTTGAGTTCAATACCTTCCCCATTACTACCGCGCTGACGGGCGTCCGCCAGCGCCTGGCTGTACATCGTGCGCGCCTTTTCGCGCGCTCCCTGGGCCGCGTAGACGTCACCGCGAAGCTCAGTGAACTGCCGCGCATGAGTCAAGTCGATCCCTGCAACCAGTGCAGCGGCTTCGTCGGTTTTGTCCTCGGTCAGAAGCAGCCGTGCCATCCGGGCCTTCGCGACGGGTTTGATCTTCCCCCCCGCGGAATGGTCGATGACCCACTGCAATCGCGCCTTCGCCTCCTCGATGTCGCGTACGTCAACGGCAAGTTTTGCCAGCACCAGTGCGCTGAGTTTGGCGTAGGTACTCTTCGGATAAGCCCCGATGATCGCCTCACCGGCTTTGGTAACTTCATCACTGGCCCCGTTCGAAGCGATCCCGAGCAGATACTCGTAATTTATCGAAGCGCTCTGACCTTCCGCCAGCCGAGCCGCTCCCCAATAGCGATAGCCGAACAAGCCCCCGAAACCGAGCACGAGGCCGAACACAATAGCTTTACCGTTTTTGTTCCACCATTTCTTGATCTGTTCGAGTTGTTCTTGCTCAGTCGTATATACGTCCAAATTCATTCTCCGGTTGGTCCGCAACGTGACGCGAAACTGGCAACAACGCCATCATGCGGTGCTTGCGCTCAACGTATTCGACGCCGCACTGTGGATCCTAACCTTGGGATCGCCGATCCGCGCCAGTTTAACACCATGAACTGATGCGCCATTATAGCGTTATAGCGCGACATGGCACGCGATCCGGAATTGCGCAATCTAGGCGCCTGTCGGGCTTAGGCAATCGTCGTGAGCAATTCGCTCATGGTGGCGATGCCAGTGTCGCGCGCTACGGTCATCTGATCCCTTTGCCCCCGTAGAGGCTTGATGGTCACGCTCCCGTCCAAATGCTCCTGTTCGCCGATGATCAACGCGAGCTGTGCGCCGGAACGATCCGCCTTTTTCATTTGTGACTTCATGCTGCCGCCGCCGCAATGACACAAGACACGCCAATTACCTTTGACACCGCGGACCGCCTCCGCCAGGAGCAATATCTCCGCGGCATAGTCTGGATGGGTCGAGATAATATAAATATCCGCATCTGTGTCGTCATCATCGTTGAGTTGCTGCCAGGCAAGCTCGATGAGCCGCTCCAGACCCATGGCGAAACCGATCGCCGCTGTCGGTTTGCCACCCAGCAATTCGACCAATCCGTCATAGCGGCCGCCGGCGCAGACCGTGCCCTGAGCTCCTAATCGTTCGGTTGTCCATTCGAAAACGGTTTGGGAATAATAGTCGAGACCCCTAACGAGACGTGGATTGACCTGAAACTCGACCCCCGTTTTGGTCAGGACTTCACATAAGCCATCGAAATGCGTCCTTGAGGACGTATCCAAATACCGTTCCAGCGGGGGAGCGCCTCCGATTAATTCGTCGAGCGCCGGGTTCTTGCTGTCAAGTATTCGCATGGGGTTGCGTTCGAGGCGCGCCAGGCTGTCCGGATCCAGTTGGTCGCGGTTGGCCGAAAAGTACGCAAATAATACCTCCCGGTATTTTGTCCGGGCCTCGATTGTCCCGAGCGTATTGAGTTCGAGTCGAAGATCCGATAATCCGAGCGCCGCCCACATTCGTGCCGTCATCATGATCAGTTCCGCGTCGATGTCCGGCCCGGGGATATCGAATACTTCGACGCCGATCTGGTGAAACTGGCGATATCGGCCCTTTTGCGGGCGCTCGTGTCTGAACATCGGGCCAATATACCAAAGCTTTCGGAACTGTTGATGAAGTAGCCCGTTCTGCAGAACCGCGCGGACGCAGCCGGCGGTGCCTTCGGGGCGCAGCGTCAGGCTATCGCCGTTGCGATCTTCGAACGTGTACATCTCCTTTTGCACGATATCCGTCACGTCACCGATGGAGCGCTCAAATACCGCCGTATTTTCCATCAGCGGTAAGCGGATCTCACGGTATCCGTAGCTATCGAGGATCACACGAAATAATTCTTCGGCGCGCTGCCAGGCGCGCGAGTTCGGTGGGACGATGTCATTCATCCCTTTAATGGACTGCAGTTTCATTGCACGTTGCTATCGTTTTGCGGTGGGCTCCCGAGTTCCAACTGCGCGACGCCCTGGTACGAGTACGGCCCGAGGTCGATTTTTTCACCATTTAGCCGCAACGTGACCGATTCCGTATTACCGAGAATAAGCCGGTAATACGCATGCCCAGCTATTTCAACGGTGCTATCCGCTTTTGCCGTACCATAGTAAAGCCTGTCGTCAGCGGCGCTGTATACTTCGATCCACGCCTCGTTACTTGTCGAGATATGGAGGGTGCCGACCGCCGCCAGGTCCGGCTCCGGATTGTCCTCACCACCGTCCGCCGGCAAATCGGTCACCACCACCCCATCGGCCGTCGAAGGCTCCGCCGGTGGGGCGACGCGCCACCCTTCGTTATCGTGTTCGAGGACTTGATACTTGTAAGGAAGTGGATCGGCCTTGGTCGTGTGGGCATCGATACTTTCCCCAAGTTCGCCCACCGGCGTCGCCTCACCGCGTTCATAGGTCGATCGCCACCAGAAGACGATCAAAAGGATCAACGTCGTTAATAGAACGTAAGTTACTACTTTGATGACCGTGCTATTAATCCCGATCTGGTCCGGCGCTCGTGAAGAAAAATCGGCGAGCGAAGGTGGTTCGCCCGATGCGTGCGTTGCATACGCCTCTAAGATCGGATCCGCATCAACACCCAGTTCCTTTGAAATGGAGCGGATATAACCTCTGACGAACGTTGGGGCCGGTAAGTTTTCGAAATCGTCACGTTCGAGCGCCTTGACCATCTTTCCGTCCAGTCGCAGGCGTAGCGCCAGATCAACCGGACTGATTGACCGTGATTCACGTGCTGCCGCGATCAGGCGTCCCGGCGATGTCACCGAATCGCTCATGGATACACCGGATTCGGCATCTTTCAATGACATCAGTTCTCTTTTGACTCTAACAGTAGGCGGGTTTCTTCGGTGTCCGGAAATCCCTTTTCCAACCGTAAGGCATAGCTCGCGACAGCATCCTTATCACCCAGTTCGCGCTCGATTCGCACGCCGAGCCAGAGGCTTTGCGCTGTGTGGTTTCCAACCTCCAGATAACGCTGCAAATAGGCACGGGCGGGTAGATAGCGGCCAAGATCGTGGCTGATGATCGACATTTGCAACAGTGTCGGTGCGATGCGTGGATTTATCTGCAAGGCTTCTCGAAAATACTTTTCGGCACTAGTGATATCCCCCGCCTCCATCGCACAAGTGCCGGCATTGCTCAAGGCGATCTCTGGGGTACGATACAGGGAATTTTCATTGGCCTTCAGAAACATTTCCTGGCCTTTCGCGTACTCATCATGTTGGCACAGTACCTGGCCGTAGTTATTCAATATTGACGAATTATTCGGCTCGAGCCGCACCGCTTTGCGAAAATTTCTATCCGCTTTCTCAAAATCGCCCACGCGATTGTAAAGCAGCCCCATTGCGCTATAGGCAGGTGCATAGTTTGAATCCGCGGCGATCGCTCTCTCCAGCTTTTTCAATGCCAGTTCGTTATCTCCGTCGCGCATGTAGGTAATGGCAAGTTGCGTATTCAGATCGGCGATTTTGGTGCGATCTTCGGACTTCCTCTTCCCGACGGTTGACGTTGATGCGCATCCAGCCATGACAACAGCGCAGAGCAGGCAAACGCCAGAGATCCTTATATTCCTGGTCATCTCAATTCAACCTCTTCAAACTATTTTGTGCACGACGTCGTGTGCTTTTCGCCTGTACTCTTCCCACCAGCTGACCGCATGCGGCGTCGATATCATCGCCGCGGGTCCTGCGGGTGATCGTCACGATCCCCGACCGCACGAGCCGATCCCGAAATGCGTCGATCACCTCACGGGCCGAACATTCGTATTTCGCCCCCGCGAATGGGTTGAAAGGGATCAGGTTTACTTTCGCCGGGATCCCTTG
>DAOWDI010000261.1 GCA_030639105.1 Gammaproteobacteria bacterium
CAAGGCAATGCGACGATGGGCAGCGGTGTTGACAAACGCGAGGTTGAGAAGTCGAGCTATGATGTCCTGATGGATGAGTCGGGCATCGCACAGGCCGTGATAGACCTACCCCAATTGGGTTATGAGTTGCTGCCGGCGAACGCGGACCTGACGGCCGCGGAAGTAGCGCTGATCGACGAACCCGGTCGTGAACGGAGGCTGAGGCGGGCGGTCGATGCCGTGCGCGGCGACTATGGCTATATCATTATCGACTGTCCGCCCGCGCTGAATATGTTGACAATAAACGCACTTGTTGCCGCCGATTCGGTGATCATCCCAACACAATGCGAATACTACGCGCTGGAAGGCTTGTCCGCCTTGCTGGAGACGATCAACAAAATCAGGAAGATCCTGAATCCGGCTCTGCGCATCGAGGGGTTACTGCGGACCATGTACGATCCACGCAATAATCTCACCAATCAGGTGTCACAGCAATTACTCAAGTACTTCGGTGACAAGGTCTACCATACGGTCATTCCTCGCAACGTCCGGTTGGCGGAAGCGCCGAGCCATGGGCTTCCCGTCTTGCTGTACGATAAATCATCGAGCGGCGCCTTGGCGTACTTGGCGCTTGCTGGCGAAATGCTAAGGCGTGACGAGACTGGGCAGTCCCCTAGAGCCTCCGTTGTCGCGCCGCCTACCGTATAAACAGACCCTAGAGTGTAAAGAAATGGCGATAAAGAAAAGAGCATTGGGTAGGGGGCTCGACGCGCTGCTCGGAACGGGTGCGGAGCAAACCGTTGGGTTGATGCAAAATACCGACCAATTGAAATCGATACCGATCGATTTGATCCAGGGCGGACGCTACCAACCGCGAGTAGATATCAAAGCGGAGACCCTGCACGAACTCGCCGCCTCGATCAAATCGCAAGGCGTCGTACAACCTATCGTGGTACGGTTGACCGAAGGGCCTAATCGCTTCGAAATTGTCGCCGGGGAACGACGATGGCGCGCGGCGCGGATCGCGGGGCTGCATGAAATTCCAGCGATCGTTCGTGATGTCTCCGATCAGGTCGCGGCCAGTGTCGCGCTGATCGAAAATATCCAGCGCGAACAACTCAACCCAATGGAAGAAGCACAGGCTTTGCATCGTCTCATCCATGAATTCGGCATGACCCATCAGGACGTGGCCGATGCGGTGGGGCGTTCACGTGCCAGCGTGTCCAACCTGCTGCGGCTGTTGGACCTGCATGCGGAGGTGAAGAAGATGCTCGTAGCGGGCGACCTTGAAATGGGCCATGCGCGTGCGCTTGCAGGGCTCCCGATGGCGATGCAGGTCCAAGCTGCCGCCAAGATCGTAGCGGCGGGAATGTCAGTGCGCAAAGCCGAAAAACTGGCGCAAGACCTGCGCGCCCCGAAGAAATCACCAAAGGCGACGGCGACGGCGATCGACCCAGATGTCCGCCAGCTGGAAGAATCGCTCGCCGATCGTCTCGGCGCCGCGGTCACGATCCGCTACGGTCACAATGGCAAGGGCTCGTTGTCGATAAGTTACAACTCCTTAGATGAATTGGATGGGATCCTCGCGCACATAAAATAGGCCGAATATACGACTTGGCGCACTGCCGCAAAACCGGCTACAATTCACGCGCTTTGGGTTGTCTTCATATTTGCATGGACATCGAGAAGCCGGTGGGGCGGACAGCCCCCGGGGCGCTGTATAGATATTCCCGGGGTATCGCGCTGCGGGTAGTAGCAGGCCAAATTGTCGTCACCCTGGTGATAGCGCTCACCCTGGTACTCGTTTTGGGCGGCCGCTTTGCTTATTCAGTACTGGTGGGGGCCGGTATCGGGATAGTGCCGAATTATTATCTGGCCGTGCGACTATTTAAACATGCGCCCTCGATATCTCCGGAAAAGGCGCTGCGCGGGATCTACCTTGGGGAAGGTGTCAAGGTGGTTTTTACGGTCGCTTTGTTCGTCCTGGCAATACTGCTGTTGGACATCGAACTGCCGGTCATCGCCTTGGCCTATCTGGCGACGGTGGCGGTGAACTGGATAGCGGTGTTCTTTGTGGATTTAGGAGAATCCCCGCGCGGCAGCGCTTAGAGGTTCGTCACAAGAATTTTAAGTACCGACTCGAATCGAAAAATAGCAGACATGGCAGCAGGTTCACCGGCCGAATATATCGGCCACCACATCCAGAATCTAACATTCGGCCAGCACGCCGACGGTGGCTGGGGCTTTGCGCACACCGCGAAAGAAGCCACACAAATGGGGTTTGTGGCGATCAATGTCGACACCATGTTCTGGTCTATTGCCACCGGGATAGCATTCTGCTGGCTCTTCCGCGGAGCTGCCGTCAGGGCCTCGGTGCACAGCCCGAGCCGCTGGCAATCCTGCGTCGAAATGATGGTCGAGATGGTTAGCACCAGCGTCAAAGATGCATTCAGCGGCAACAACCCACTGATTGCGCCATTAGCACTTACGATCTTCGTATGGGTGTTCCTGATGAATCTCATGGACCTCGTGCCGGTCGA